>NZ_JBGLYK010000017.1:0-49750 GCF_047304025.1 Pseudomonas sp. Pseusp97
AGCCTCGCCCGCGCCGCCGAGCGCGTGCGCGAGAACGCCCAGGCGCTGGCCGAACTGATCACCCGCGAACAGGGCCGCCCGCTGCGCTCGACCCTGGAAGAGGTGGCCGGTGTGGCCGCCACTTTCGAGCACCACGCGCACCTCGACCTGCCCGCCGACACCTCGCTGCGCGACGACGGCGAGCGTCTGGTGAAGATCAGCCGCCGGCCACTGGGCGTGGTCGCCGCCATCACTCCATGGAACGTCCCGCTGATCCTGCTGGTGCTGAAGATCGCCCCGGCCCTGCACGCCGGCAACAGCGTGGTCGCCAAGCCGTCGGAGCACACGCCGCTGTCCACCCTGCTGCTGGCGCGCCTGCTGGCCGACGTCTTCCCGGCCGGCGTGCTGAACGTGATCTCCGGCGCAGGCGATGTCGGCGAACACCTCGTCCGTCATCCCGGCGTGCGCCACGTGACCTTCACCGGCAGCGTTGCCACCGGCAAGCGCCTGTACGCCCGCGCTGCGGACGATCTCAAGCGCCTGACCCTGGAGCTGGGCGGCAACGATGCGGCGCTGGTGCTGGAAAATGCCGACCTCGACGCCATCGTCGAACCGCTGTTCTGGGGCGCCTTCTGGAACAGCGGCCAGGTGTGCTTCGCGATCAAGCGCCTGTACGTCCACGAAAGCCTGTTCGCCCCCCTGCTCGCAGCCCTCGCCGAACGCGCGCAACGCACCCGCCTGGGCCATGGTCTGGACCCGCAAACCGAGCTTGGCCCGCTGACCAATCCCCAGCAACTGGAGCGGGTCATCGCCCTGGTGGAAGACGCCAGGCTACGCGGCGCGCGCATCCACAGCGGCGGCGTGCAACCGGAAGGCCCCGGCTACTTCTACCCACCAACCCTGATCAGCGGCATCGGCGCAGGTGTCGCGCTGGTCGACGAGGAGCAGTTTGGTCCGGTACTGCCGGTCATTGCTTTCCGCGACGTGGAACAAGCTATCGCACAGGCCAACGCCAGCCCGTACGGCCTCGGCGCCTCGGTCTGGACCCGCGACCTGGCGCACGGCGAAGCCATCGCCGCGCGGCTGGAGGCGGGCCTTGCCTGGGTCAACCAGCACGGCCACATCCAGCCCGGCGCGCCCAAGGGCGGGCACAAGTGGAGCGGCCTCGGCTACGAGGGCGGCCAGCGCGGCTACGAAGCCTTCAGCGAACTTCAGGTCCTGAACATCTCGCGGCGCTGAGGCGCCGCTTCCCCCTTCAAGAGGATTCCCCGATGCGTGCCGGAAGCTGGCCCTCGATCCTGCTCACCCTGGCCTTCGCCGTGATCATCGCGGCGTGCCACGGCAAGACCATCCTGCTGGTCGCCAACGTCGCCAACGCTTTCTCGGTCAGCCCCTCGCGGGCCAGCTGGGTGGTGTCGGCGGTGGCGGTGGTCGCCGCCCTCGCCTCGCCCTTTGTCACCTGGATAGTGGCCCAGGTCGGCGAGCGCCGCGCCATCGTCTTCGGGCTGTTGCTGGCCGCTGCGTGCAGCTACCTGGCCAGCCGCAGCGAAGACTTCGCGACCCTCATCGCCCTGCGCGTGGTCGAAGGCGCCGGCTACATCAGCGTGGTGCTCGCCGCGCTGGCGCTGCTGGTGCATACCACCGAAGGCCGCCGCCGCACCACGGCGCTGGCGTTCTGGTCGGTGGCCTCGCCCTTGGGCGGCGCCATCGCCATCTTCGCCGTGGCGCCCTATGTCGGCGGCCAGCACGGTGAATGGCGCACGGCGTTCAGCGGTCATGCGGCGGTGCTGCTGGTGCTCCTGCTGGCTACGCCACTGCTGCCGGCGGTCAACCTCGCCAGCCGCAGCGAGCGCCACTCCCTGCGCCAGACCCTGCGGCTCTATGCCGAACCCTCGGTGCTGCGCCTGGCGCTCGCCGTCGGCGCGCCGCTGACCGTCGCCCTGGGCCTGGTGACCATCACCCCGGACTACTTCATCCACAGCCTGGGCGTGGCGCCCTCGACCATCGGCGTGATCTCCACCATCGGCATCCTCTCCAGCGTGCTGGCCGGGTTGCTCGCTGGCTTCGTGCTCAACCTGCGCCTGCTCGGCCCGCTGGCCGTGGTCGGCGGCGCGCTGATCGGCGTGGTGCTGGAAGTGCTGGTGTTCATTCCCGGCATCGCGCCGAGCACCGCCATCGTGGCGAAGATCGTGCAGGGCTTCTTCGGCAGCTTCGTGGTCGCCTGGGTGTTCACCAGCATCCCGCGCATGAGCCGTGGCGGCGACGTGATGGGCGCCGGAGGCGTGGCCGAACAGGCGCTGTACCTGTCGATGTTCCTGGGTCCGGTGCTGCTGTTCCCGCTGTTCAGCCTGCCCTCGCGCCTGCCCTTCTTCGCCGTGCTGATCGTCGCCAGCCTGCTGCCGCTGTTCCTGCTTCCGCTGGGGTTGCGCTGGCGCGCGGCGGAGCCGCCGGTAGCCGCCTGACCGAGTCGGACTCCACAGGACGCTCACAATCGCGCTTTCCATAGGATGGGTGGAGCTTGCGATACCCATCACCCGTAGCCGGACGAAATGCGATGGGTATCGCTTCGCTCCACGCCATCCTGCAAAGGCGCGCCGGAAAGCCCGGTGTGTGAATGTATGCAGGAGCGAGTTTGCTCGCGAACAAACCCGCTGCGGGCTCGGTTCGCGAGCAAGCTCGCTCCTACAAAAGCATCCGAGGTGGCCGGCCCATCCCGAGGAAATGGCAACCACAGAGTGCTATCATATAGAGATAGCATTTGTGAATGCAGAGCCGCCACCGCAAAACCCTCGCCATGATCTTCCGCTCGCCAACCAGTGCATCGATAGTCTTTGCCGACATCGAAGCTCTGGTTCTGCATTTGGGCGGCACCGTGGACGAACGTGAGGGGTCACGAGTGAAATTGGTTCTGCATGGCCAGACCTGGCGCTGCCATCGCCCGCACCCGGGCAAGGAAGCCAAGCGCTACCAGGTCGAGGAAGCCCGCGAGTTCCTGCGCCGGGCGGGAGTGGAAACATGAGCCGCATGACCTACAAGGGCTACACCGCCCGCATCGAATTCGACGACCGCGACGACCTCTTCGTCGGCCGCCTGCTGGGCGTGAACGATATCATCAGCTTCCATGCCGACAGTGTCGGCGGACTGCATACCGCCTTGCAGGCAGCGGTCGAGGACTACCTCGCTGATTGTGCCGAGCGTGGCGTAGAGCCGGAGAAGCCCGCCTCCGGCAAGATCATGCTGCGCATCCGGCCGGAGGTGCATGCCGCCGCCGCGATTGCCGCAAAGGCATCCGGCAAGAGCCTGAATCAATGGGCAGAGCACGTGTTCGAGCGCGCCGCGCGCAGACGCAGCGGCGCTTGAGCGTAAACCCGTAGGAGCGGGTGTGGCGGAGCAGACTTGTGGGAGCGCCCATGGGCGGGATCACGGGCACGGCTTGCTCCTACCGGGCGTGCAATACGTGGCCGAATCTGTAGGAGCGAGCTCGCTCGCGAACAAACCCCGCTGCGGAATCTGTTCGCGAGCAAGCTCGCTCCTACAAAAGATGCGCAATGCGCGCGGCACTCGGAAGAATCCAGGCCAAAAGAAAAGCCCTCGCAAGAGGGCTTTTTTTCGTTCAGCGAAAACTCAGGCCGCCGCTTCCAGCAGCTTCTGACCCTGCTCCCACAGGCCGGTCATCTTCCACTGCTGCTCCAGCACGCCGGGGCCGAATTCCTGGGAGCCGCCCAGGCCTTCGGCGAGGCCCTGGAAGTAGGCGCCTTCCTCGATCAGCAGGATCAGCTTGGACGCCTTGATCAGGTCGTCGCCCCAGAAGGTCGCGCCGCCGTTGGCTTCGAGGATGGCCGGGGTGTTCGGGTTCTCGGCGAGCTTGTCGAGGATGAAAAGCGGTTCGGGCTGGCGGCGGTCGATGTAGATCGGCAGCTCGCGGGCCAGGGTCACGCGCTGCGAGGCGGCGTAGCGGATCGGCAGCACGCGATGGGCGCTGGCCCAGCCGCCCAGGTAGGGCGTGTGTACGTGGATCACCACGTTCACTTCCGGGCGCGCCTGGAAGATCGGCGCATAGCGCTTGCCGTTGCCACCCGCGCCACGGCCGCTGAGCGGGGTCGCGCCGGGAATGCTTTCGTCGAGGATCACCTCGCCGTCATAGGTCGCGACCACCGCGCGGATTTCCTGGTCGTCGGCCCAGGGGCTCGGCGCGTGGACGGCGATCACCTTGTCGCTGCCCGGCACGCGCACATAGGCCTGGTAAGTGTTGGTAGCGGTGAGGGTGCGGCTTTCCTTGAGTACGCGGAAGGCCTTGGCGAAGTCGCGGCGAACCTGTTCGAGCTGGCTGGCGAGTTGCGGGTCGAGGGTGGACATGGAATGCCTCCTGGCAGTCGGGGATGGATGAACCGCGTGGCGGTGTTCCACTGACTGAGCAGGACTTGTGCCACTCAAAAATATATCTACGAATCAACAAGTTAAAAGACATGCAAAGCATCAGCCGGGCTCCAACACTGGCGAAACGGCCGAAATTGCTGCCCGCCCAGCATCCCCTGCTGACCCACTGCTGCTGTACAGACAAACGCCCTGCTGCCACAGCAGCACGCCGCCCTGAAAGCCGCGCCCCGCCTGGCCTGCAGCCTTTGGGCACAGCCCTTGCTCAAGACCCTGCACGAGCAGCACGACGCTGCCCCCGCAAAGCAAAGGAGCATGGCCATGAGCACCGAATTCTTCTGGCGACTGCCGCTGGGCAGCGACGGTCCCTATCTCGCCTCTGACAAGAACAACCGCGGCAGCCACATCGAGCGCCCCGGCAACATTGCCCCGGGCCGCCTGCCCAACGGCGAGCCGGACGGCTTCACCTACATCGACTACATCGCCCAGGTGGCCAAGGCCGCCGAGATCGCCGGCTTCGAGGGCGCGCTGCTGCCCACCGGGCCGGAACCGTGGATCGCCGCCGCCGCCCTGGCCCGCGAGACCCGCCGGATCAAGTTCCTGATCGCCTTCCAGGCTGCCTGGACCCTGCCGGCCTATGCCGCGCAGCAGGCGGCGATCCTCCAGCACCTGTCCCGCGACCGCCTGGAGTGGAACATCATCACCGGCGGCAACCCGGCCGGCCAGCGCGCCAACGGCGACTTCCTCGAACACGACAAGCGCTACCAGCGCACCGGCGAGTTCCTCGACATCATCGACGGCCTGTGGAAGAACGAGCAGTTCTCCTACCAGGGCGAGATCTACCAGCTGGAAAACGGCTCGCTGCCCATCGCGCTGCGTAACGTGCGCAAGCCCGGCGTGTATTTCTCCGGCTTCTCCGATCCGGCGCTGGACGTCGCGGCCAAGCACGCCGACGTCTACCTGAACTGGGCCGAACCCATCGACAAGCTCAAGCCGCATCTCGAGCGGGTGCGCGAGCTGGCGGACAAGCAGGGTCGCGAAATCCGCTTCGGCATCCGCATCGACCTGTTCGCCCGCGAGACCGAAGAAGCCGCCTGGAGCGAGTTGCGCCGCCAGTACGAGCGCATCGACGCACGCACCAGCGCCTTCATCAAGAACTTCGCCACCGGCTCGGATTCCGTCGGCGCCGCGCGGCAGACCGCGTATCACCAGAACGTCGAGCGCTTCGACGACCTGATCATCGGCCCCAACCTCTGGGCCGGCTTCGGCAAGGCCAAGCCGGGGCCGACCATCGGCCTGGTGGGCAGCCACGAGAACGTCGCCGAGCGCCTCGCCGAATACCGCGACGCCGGTTTCTCCACCTTCATCCTCGCCGGCAACCCGCACCTGGAAGAAGCCCTGCGCATCGGCCAGGAAGTCCTGCCGCTGGTGCAGGGCAAACGCGCCGACATCCACGAACTCAAGGCCCGTGCCTGAGCCACAAGGAGCTGAACATGTCCCGTCCCCTCGATACCCTCTGGTACACCCGCTGCCCGGTGCCCACCGGCCTCGGCATCGCCGTGCAGAAAGGCTGGCTGGAAGAAGCCCTCGCCGAGCAGGGCACCCAGATCAAGTCGCTGCGCGAATCCGCCGACCAGGCGGTGCGCGAGTCGCACTTCGACCACACCCTGCAGAACTCGGTGCGCCACGGCGGCAATATCCCGGCCATCTGGGCCCGCGCCAGCGGCCGCGAGACCCGCGTGATCGGCCTGTCCTGGGCCGATGAGGCGCAGCTGATCCTGACCACCGAACAGAGCGGCATCCGCACCGTGCGCGACTTGAAAGGCCGGCGCTTCGGCCTGCCGGACTGGAGCGGCGCGCAGATCGACTTCACCCGCGCCCAGGCCATCCGCGGACTGGAAAACGCCCTCCGCCTGGAGGGCCTGGAAGTGCGCGACCTGGAGCTGGTGGACTTCGGCCTGAAGGGCACCTTCAGCGACGAGGCGCCGGGCAACATCGTCGGCATCACCGGTCATGGCGGTCGCCGTCGCGGCGGGCAGAATCCGGAGCTGGTCGGCCTGCTGCGCGGCGAGGTGGACGCGATCTTCCTCAAGGGCGCCCACGCCGTGCAGCTGGCGCAGCAGTTCGGCCTGCACACGGTGATCGACACCGGCGCGCATCCCGAACCGCTGATCCGCTCCAACAACGGCACGCCGCGCACCCTGAGCGTCGACCTCAACCTGCTGGAGCAGCACCCCGACGCCGCCACCGCGATCCTCGCCTCGGTGCTGCGTGCCGAGGACTGGGCGCACCAGCACCCGGATGACACCCGCCGCTACCTGGCGCGGGAAACCAACAGCAGCGAGTTCTGGGTCGCCACCGCCTACGGCGAGGATGCCCACCTGCGCCTGCGCACCAACCTCGACGAAGGTTCGATCCTCGCCCTGCAGGACTTCACCGACTTCCTGCAGCGCTGGAACTTCATCCCGGCGCGCTTCGACGTGCGCGAATGGATCGACCCGCGCCCGCTGGAAGCCCTGCGCAGCCGCCTTGCGCAAAAGGCTGGCTGATCAACGTCACGAGGGCGCTTCCCTCTGTTTACCGACCCGGCCCCCGCGCGACGGCGCGGGGGCTTTCATCCCCCGACGGACACCCATGAGCACACCGCTGGAAACCCTCTGGTACACCCACAGCCCCGTTCCCACGGGCCTCGGCATCGCTGTCGAATCCGGGCGCCTGGCGCAGGCCTTCCGCCCGTTCGGCACGCGCATCCAGTCGCTGCGCGAGTCGTCCGAACGCGAGGTGCGCGAGGCGCATTTCGACCATCACCTGCCCTGCTCCGTGCGCCACGGCGGCAACATCCCGGCCATCTGGGCCCGCGCCAGCGGCGCGCGCACGCGGGTGGTCGGGCTGTCGTGGAGCGACGAGGTGCAGCTCATCGTCAGCGCGCCGGACAGCGGTGTGCGCAGCATCCGCGACCTGCGCCACCGGCGCTTCGGCCTGCCGAAATGGGCCAACGTGCAGATCGACTTCACCCGCGCCCAGTCCCTGCGCGGACTGGAAAACGCCCTGCGCCTGGAAGGCCTGGAAGTGCGCGACGTCGAGCTGGTGGACTACCCCTACGGCGGCACCTACAGCGACGACCCGGTGCGCCATGTGTTCGGCGCCCAGGTGGCGCTCAAGGGCAACCGCGTGGTGCAGCGCAACAACGAGCTGATCGGTCTGCTGCGCGGCGATATTGATGCCATCTTCCTCAAGGGCGCCCATGGCCTGCAGCTGGCCCACGAGTTCGGCCTGCACGTGGTGCTGGATGTCGGTTCGCACCCCGAGCCGCTGGTGCGTTCGAACATCGGCACGCCACGCACCCTGACCGTGGACCAGCACCTGCTGGACGAACATTTCGATGCCGCCGTGCTGGTGCTCGACACCGTGCTGCGCGCCGAGCAATGGGCCTGGGCACACCCGGAGGAAACCCGCCGTTTCCTCGCCCGCGAGCTGAACACCAGCGAGTTCTGGGTCGCCAGCGCCTATGGCGAGGATGCCCACCTGCGCCTGCAGACCAATCTGGCGGAACGCTCGGTCAACGCCCTGCGCGACCTCACCGCCTTCCTCCAGCGCTGGGACTTCATCGGCGCCGACTTCAGCGTCGACGACTGGATCGACCCGCGGCCGCTGGAAGCCCTGCTGGGGAAGATCGATGTCGCCATCTAGCCCGGCGCGGCCCGCCGCCTTCCTGCTCAACTTCATGCTGCTGGCGGCGTTCAGCGGCGCCACCATCGGCATGGCGAAGATCGTCACCACGCTCTATGCGATCAGCATCGGCGCCAATGCCATGCAGATCGGCATCATCTCGGCCATGGAAGCCCTGGGCATGGTGATCCTCACCTTGCCCGCCGGCTTCGTCATCGCCCGCTTCGGCGCGCGCCGGGTGTACTTCCTCGCCAGCCTCGGGCCGATGCTGCTGAATCTGGCCATCCCGCTGTTCGGCGGCTGGCTGTGGCTGGCGTTCGCGCGGCTGCTGATCGGCCTGTGCATCCCCTTCCGCATCGTCGCCATGAACAGCGCCTTCCTGCGCCAGCTCAAGCGCATCGGCAACGACAAGGCCGGCTGGTACCGCGGCTCACTGACCCTGGGCATGGGTCTGCTCGGGCCGCTGCTGGGCAACTGGCTGAGCGGCGCGGCGAGCTTCACCTGGGGCTTTGCCGCCATCGGCCTGTGCTTCGGCCTGATGGCCTTCTACAGCCTTGGCTTCTGGGAAGGCGAAGCGCCCAGCGAGGAGGTTCCCGTGGCCGCCGCCACCGGCGGCCTGCTGCAACAGGTCGGCGCCATGCTGGCCAACGTCGAGATCGCCGAGAGCTGCCTGGTCGAACTGCTCAGCGCCGCCACCAGCGCGCTGTTCGGCACCTTCATCCTGCTGCTGGCGATGGAAGTCGTCGGCCTCTCCCAGGGCCAGGCGGTGAGCCTGGTGATGATCCAGGGCCTGGCCTCGGTGCTCGGCCTCTTCGGCTTCGGCTACCTGATCGAACGCAGCGGCCGGCGCCTGGCCTACATCGGCAGCCTCACGGCGGCGCTGGCCGCGCTGCTGCTGCTCGGCATCGCCCGCGACTACTGGCTGCTGGCCCTGGGCGGCGTGCTGCTCAGCGCAGCGGCGGCGCTCATCCATCTGGTGAACATGGCCCAGCTGGGCGAGCACGCCATGGACAAGAGCAAGATTTCCGGGCTGTTCAACCTCGCCTCCATGTCCGGCAGCTTCTCCGGCGCGCTGCTCGGCGGGGCGATCAGCCACTTCGTCGGGCTGGGCAACCTGTTCCTCTGCTGGATTCCCCTGGTGCTGCTCGCCGCGCTGTTCTGCTGGCAACGCAAGCTGCGCCGCCAGAGCGCCGGGCCATTGCTCGGGCAGGAGGGCTGAATGCTCAATCGCACCCTTGATCGCCTGAGCTGGTTCGCCTCGCCGCTGCTCCTGCTGCTGGCCTGGTTCGTCGCCGCCCGCGGCGGCTGGTTCCCGCCGCAACTGCTGGTGCCACCAGTGGAGGTCTGGGCGAGCTTCCAGGACCTGCTGGCCAGCGGCGAGCTGCGCGAGCACGTGGCGAACAGCCTGTCGCGCCTGGCCATCGGCTTCTCCATCGGCGCCATCGGCGGGCTGCTGTTCGGCACCGCCATGGCCCTGTCGAAGACCGTGGAAGCCTACTGCGCGCCGCTGTTCCACACCCTGCGCCAGGTGCCGTCGATCGCGCTGATCCCGATGTTCATCCTGTTCTTCGGCGTGGAGGAGACCTTCAAGATCCTGATCGTCACCAAGGCTGCCTTCTTCCCCGTGGCGCTGGCCGCCAGCGAAGGCGTGAAGGGCATTCCGCGCGGCTACTTCGAGGTCGCCAGCGTCTACCGCCTGCCGCTCTGGAGCCTGCTGCGCGACGTTGCCTTCCCCGCCGCCGCACCGCCCATCGTCACCGGCCTGCGCATCAGCCTGAGCCGCGCCTGGATGGTGCTGGTGGCCGCTGAACTGCTCGCCGCCGACAGCGGCCTGGGGCAGATGATCGAGCTGAGCCGGCAGATGCTGCGCATCGACATCGTGATGGTCGGCGTGATCGTCACTGGGGCCATCGGCTTCGTCCTCGACTTCGCCTTCCGCCTGCTGGAGAAGCGCCTGCTGCGCTGGAGACCGACGCCATGATCGATCACCTCAGAAAGCTGCGCGGGCTAGTGCTGCCAGCGCTGCTGATCGCCGCCTGGCACTGGCAGTCGCAACAGGGCGCCAGCGCGGCCTACGCCTTCGTTCCGCTGGAGCGCATCGGCGCCGGCTTCGTCGAGTTGATCAACACCGGCGAGCTGTGGCTGAGCGTTTCCGCCAGCCTGCAACGCACCTGCCTCGGCCTGTTGCTGGGTGTGCTCGCCGGCTTCGCGCTGGGCGCCGGCATGGCGCTGTCGAGGCCGCTGGAAAGGCTGTTCGCACCGCTGTATCACACCATCCGCCAGGTGCCGATCCTCGGCCTGATCCCGCTGATTGCCCTGTGGTTCGGCAGCGGCGAGCCGTCCAAGGTGCTGATCGTCAGCCTCGCCGCCTTCTACCCGATGACGCTGAACGCCTTCGAGGGCTTCCGCGACGTGGAGAAGCGCTACCGTGAAGTCGGCCGCCTGTATGCCTTCGGCCCCTGGCAGCAGTTCCGCGAAGTACTGCTCCCCGGCGCGCTGCCCAGCCTGAGCAATGGTGTGCTGCACGCGCTGGCCTTCGCCTGGGTCAGCTCGGTGGGTTGCGAGCTGTTCCTCTCCACCGGCATGGGCCTGGGCAACCTGATGATGAACGCCGAGACCGGCTCGCGCATGGAGATCGTGGTGATCGGCGTGCTCAGCATCGGCCTGCTCGGCTACGCCATGAACCAGCTGTTCGCCCGCGCCGCGCGCCACCTGCTGCGCTGGCGCAACCTGCGCTGACCCTTTTGCCATGAGTGCCCAGACCATGAACGCGATCCTCGACCCCGCCGTCCTGCCGGCCCAGCAGGCGCAACCCGGCGCGCTGGCCATCCAGGGCCTGAGCAAGGCCTACTCCATCGACGGCCGCAGCCTGCCGGTGCTGGAGAACATCGACCTGGCGGTGCGCCCCGGCGAGTTCGTCAGCATCGTCGGCGCCAGCGGCTGCGGCAAATCCTCGCTGCTGCGGCTGATCGTCGGCCTGGAGAACGACTACAGCGGGCGCATCCTGCTCGACGGCCAGACCGTGACCGGCACCAGCCTGGAGCGCGGCATCGTGTTCCAGGACCACCGCCTGTTCCCCTGGAAGACCGTGCAGGAAAACGTCGCCCTGGCGTTGAAGAACCAGAAGCTCAGCCGCGCCGAGAAGCGCGAGCTGGTCGCCGACCACCTGGAGCTGGTGGGCCTGACCGGCTTCGAGCAGGCCTACCCGCACCAGCTCTCCGGCGGCATGGCACAGCGCGCCGCTATCGCCCGCGCGCTGATCACCCGGCCCAAGGTACTGCTGCTGGACGAACCCTTCGGCGCCCTCGACGCCCTCACTCGCGTGCGTCTGCAACACGAGCTGCAGCGCATCTGGGTACAGCAGCGCAGCACCATGATCATGGTCACCCACGACGTGGAAGAGGCGCTGTACCTGGGCGACCGGGTGATCGTCATGGACGCGCGGCCGGGGCGGATTCGCCACGAGGTGCGCGTGGACCTGCCACATCCGCGGGAGCGCGGGCATGCGCTGCTCGCCAAGCTCAAGGAAGAACTGCTGGCGGAGCTGATGCAGGGTTGATGCTCGTGTAGGGCGCATAACCCGGAACGGGTTATCCGCCATCGGCGTATAACGCCTGGGGCGTTATGCGCCCTACTCAATCACCGAGCGCCAGGGGCATCAACGTAGGATGGCGTGGAGCGCAGCGATACCCATCGATCTGCCGCACCGGTGGCGATGGGTATCGCAAGCTCCACCCATCCTACGTCCGTGTTTCGCCGGCAACCTCCGCGCTGGCGGCGGAAAGCGCCGCCGGGAAATCCGCGTGATACCCCGCCCCAATCTCCCCCAGCACCCCTGCCTTGCGCAGCTTGCCGAGCACCCGCGCGTTAGCCTCGCACAGCCGCACCTCGATGCCGCGCCGCTGCAGTTGCTCGATCACTTCCTGCAGGGTCTGCAACCCGGTGATGTCCATGAACGGCACATGGCGCAGGCGGATGATCAGCACCTTCGGATCGGTGTGGGTCTTGGCCAGGGCACGCTCGAAGGTTTCCGCCGCGCCGAAGAACAGCGGCCCCTCGATGCTGTAGACCAGCACGCCGGGCGGCAGCTCGCCCAGGCCGCGGCCGCGCAGTTCCACTTCCAGCTCCGGGCCGTCGTCCGCATGCACTTCCACCGAGGACGCCATGCGCCGCAGGAAGTGCAGCATGGCGAGGATCACGCCGATGTTCACCGCGATCACCAGGTCGCTGAACACGGTGAGCAGGAAGGTCACCAGCAGGATGGCTACGTCGGCTCGCGGCGCGCGCTTGAGCATGAACAGGAAGTGCCGCGCCTCGCTCATGTTCCAGGCCACCACGAAGAGGATCGCCGCCAGCGCGCAGAGCGGGATGTTCGAAGCCAGCGGCGCGAGGAACAGCAGGATCAGCACCAGGGTCGCGGCATGGGTGACGCCGGCCAGCGGGCTGTTGCCGCCGTTGCGGATGTTGGTCGCGGTGCGCGCGATGGCGCCGGTGGCGGCGATGCCGCCGAACAGCGGGGTGACCAGGTTGGCGATGCCCTGGCCGATCAGTTCCTGGTTGGAATCGTGGCGGGTGCCGGCCATGCCGTCGGCGACCACCGCCGAGAGCAGCGACTCGATGGCGCCGAGCATGGCGATGGCGAAGGCCGGGCCGATCAGTTCGAGCACCCGCGGCAGGGTCACTTCCGGCAGGCTGAAGCTGGGCAGGCCCTGGGGAATGCCGCCGAAGGCGCTGCCAATGGTGGCCACGCCGTCGAAGTGGAACAGCGACTGGACGGCGGTCACCACCACCATCGCCACCAGCGGGCCGGGCACCCGGCGCAGCGCGGCGATACGCGGGGTGAACAGCACCAGCGCCAGGCTCAGCAGCGCCAGCAGGGTAGTCGCCAGGTGCAGTTGCGGCAGCGCCTGGAGCAGATGCCAGAGCTTCTGGTGGAAGTGCTCGCCGGTCACCGCCGGCAGGCCGAAGAAGTCCTTCCACTGGCCAACCCAGATGATCACCCCGATCCCGGCGGTGAAGCCGACGATCACCGGCGCAGGGATGAAGCGGATGATGCTGCCCAGCCGGCTGACGCCCAGCAGCACGAGGATCGCGCCGGCCATCAGCGTGGCGATCTGCAGGCCGTCCACGCCGTATTTGGCGGTAACGCCGGCGAGGATGACGATGAAAGCGCCGGTGGGCCCGGCGATCTGCACGCGGCTGCCGCCCAGCAGCGAAACCAGCGCGCCGGCGAAGATCGCCGTGTAGATGCCCTGCTCCGGCTTCACCCCGCTGGCGATGGCAAAGGCCATGGCCAACGGCAGCGCGACCACCCCGACTATGACCCCGGCCACCAGGTTGCGCGTCCAGTGCTCGCGACCGAAGAGTCCGGCCTTCCAGGCTTCTCGCAGGGCGATCATCGCAGTCTCCGACAGGATTTCGAGCCAGGATGCTAGCAGGAAGGCGCCTTCGGCAACCCGGCGCAGGTCATGCCTGTGGCGCGCTGTCGCAGGCCGAACGCAGTGAACAAAATATTGCACAACCCTCATGGCACGCCGGCTCCAGCAGGGTTTAAAGACGCCAATCCATGGGCATCCGTGACGAAAAACCACCGCCCCGATTTGCCAGCGAAGCGGAAAAACGGCACAATGTGTTCATTATGTTGAACATCAAGGCTCTACCTCTCCTCACTTCCCGCCTGGTTTCGCGCGAGCGTCACTGGACCGGCGACCTCTAGCTCCTCCCTTCGGCCACCACCTTCTGGTGGCGCCAGGCGCGGCGAAATCCGCCGCCCGAGTCGGCGCCGCCGAACCCGAACCGAAAACCGCCGCAAGGATGCTCTGTTGCGAGACTGCGCGCGGCTGCCCGTGGGAGGGCTTTACCATGCGTTCCTGGATCTATCTGTTTGCCGCCATCGGCTTCGAAGTCGTTGGCACCACCTCGATGAAATTCACCCACACGCTGTTCCCGGTCGCCGGGCTGCTGCTGATGTACCTGATGATCGGCCTGTCGTACTACTTCCTGTCGCTGGCCATCAAGCGCGTGCCGGTCGGCGTGGCGTACGCGTTGTGGGAAGGCATCGGCATCGTGCTGATCACCCTGGTCAGCGCCTTCTTCCTCGGCGAGCACCTGAGCCTGGACAAGGCCCTGGGTCTGGCCGTGATGATCGCCGGCATCCTGCTGGTGAAATCCGGTACCCGTACCGGCCAGCGTGAAGAGCGCGATGAACTGAATGGGGAGGCCGTGACATGCTGAACCATGACCTGATTCCGATGGCCTGGCTGGGCCTGGCCATCGTCCTGGAAGTGATCGCCAACCTGCTGCTGAAATACTCCGACGGTTTCCGCAAGCGCCTGATCGGCGTGGCCTCGATCCTCTGCGTACTGGGTGCGTTCACCGCGCTGGCGCAGGCGGTACGCGGCATCGAACTGTCGGTGGCCTACGCCATCTGGGGCGGCTTCGGCATCCTCGCCACCGTCGCCATGGGCTGGGCCCTGTTCGGCCAGCGCCTCGTCTGGCGCGGCTGGGTCGGCCTGGCGATGCTGGTGCTGGGCATGGGTCTGCTGAAGCTGGCCTGATGACCGAGTGATACGAAAAAGGCGGAGCTGGGCTCCGCCTTTTTTATTGTCTAGGGATAGGTGCCGTGCGGTTCGCGAGCAAGCTCGCTCCTACAGGTTTGCCGCAGCGTGCTCTTCGTAGGAGCGAGCTTGCTCGCGAACCGCCCCCACACAGCGCAAACCCGTAGGGCGCATAACCTGGAACAGGTTATCCGCCACAACCCGCACGGCGGATAACGCTGGCGCATCATGCACCCTACGCACTGGAGAGTCGGTGCCGTGCGTTCGCGAGCAAGCTCGCTCCTACAAGGTTTGCCGCAGCGTGCTCTTCGTAGAAGCGAGCTTGCTCGCGAACCGCCCACACACAGCGCAAACCCGTAGGGCGCATAACCTGGAACAGGTTATCCGCCGCACTGCCCGGCGGATAACGCTGGCGCGTTATGCGCCCTACGAGAGCCCGCGGACGCTTCAGGCCAACAGGCTGACCACCGCGAAGCGGCTGAGGTTGGCCTGGGCCACCACCGTCTGCGCTGCCGCGCTGTAATGCGTGGCGCTGCGCCCCATGCGGTCGAGCATCGAGGCGGCGAAATTGTGAGCCCACTCGCGCTCATCCTCGCTGGCATGGCGGTCGAGGAAGTCGCGGATATCGTCCTGGCGATGACGCAACTGGTCGCGCAGGCCGCCAATGCGATCCAGCGCCGACACCACCGAATCGAGCAACTGGCGCTGTTCGCGGAAGGCATCGGACTTGATCTCGGTGGGGAACGCCAGCAGCCCTTCTTCCTGGCTTTTCAGCCGGGTGTTCCTGCCCTTGGCGAACAGCTTGCCCTCGCCCTGCACCGCCAGCTGGCCCTTGAGCTGCTGCCAGTCGGCCTCGGGGGCGGAGAACTTCAGCGCGCCATCGCTATCGAGCTCGGCGCGGATGCCGGCCTGGCCCAAGGTTGCGTTGAAGCGGCGCAGCACCTGCTCGGTGCTCATGCCGTCGTCCAGCACCACCGCCGCCAGCTCGGCGAGCCGGCACTGAACAGCAGGGTTTCCTTGCCCGAGCGCTGGATGGCTTCCACCGACTCCAGGCCTTCGAGGCTGAAGCGGCTGCGCACCGGCTCGTTGAGGCGCAGGCGGAAGTTGGCGTCCAGGCTGCCGTCCGAGCGCTGGGCGCGCTGCTCCAGCAGTTCGTTGACCTGCCGGGTGGCCTGGCGCACGCCTTCGCGGTCCTGGGACTGCGGCGCACTCAGCTCGCGGCTGAGGTTGAGCTTGAGCCCGCCGAGACGATCCTGCAGGTCGCCCAGGTAGCTGTCGGCCGACTGCATGGAGGACAACTGCTGGTTGAGCTGCAGGTTGAAGCTGCCGCTCTTCTGCGCACCGCGCGCCATCTGCGCGGCGTTCTCGCCCTTGTCCTCGCCCTTGCGCAGCGCGTTCTGCCGCTCGCCGGTGGAGGGCAGGATGACGTCGCGGCGGGCGCTGGGATCGAAGACGGCGGCGGCCGGCAGTTGCTTGATGACCTTCATGGCGACCTCTGCACCGGATGTGCTTCCGCCCGGCACGGGCCGGGCGGAGGCGGGATAAAAAGTAGGGGAACCGGGCGCTGCGCCGCCGATTGGCGTCCAGACCTCCTTGCGGCGCGGCCCGGCTCCCCTACGAAGAAACTTACAGGCGGCTGAACAGCGACAGGTCGTTGAGCTTCAGGTAGGTCTTCTGCGTGGCCTGCAGCGCCAGCTGGTAGGTGTTCAGGTCGATGCTCGCGCCCGCGTAGTCCAGCTGCGACAGCTCGCCGTTGATCTTCTGGTTCACCAGCGACACCTCCTCGTTGCTCGAGTTGAGCATGCTCAGGGTGTTCTGCCGGCCGCCCAGTTCGGTGATGGCGCCGAGCACGCCGTCGTGGCCGCTGTCGAGGCTGTCGATGGTCGCGGCGATCTGCGCCTGCACCGCCGGGTCGGTGGTATCCAGGGCCGGGTCCTTGAGCAGCTTCACGGTGGCGTGAAGCTGGTTGAGGAAGTCCATGCTGCTGCCGAACATGCCCAGCGCGGTGACGTTCTCTTCCACCTGCACGCCGTTGGCCACGGCAGCCTGACGCGATTTGTCGTTGCCGGTGGCGACGTAGGTGTCGGTCAGCGGTTCGTAGGTCACCGCCGCGGTGTCGCTCAGGGTGCCGGAGAACAGGAAGCGACCTTCTTCGTCACGCACGTTGACGAAGCTGACGATGGTCTTCTCGATGCTCTCCAGCTCGCCGGCCATGGCGTTGAGGTCCTTGGGCGTATTCGAGCCGTTGGCCGCCCAGAGCAGCAGGTCGCGCACGTTGAGCATGGAGTCCGAGGTGGCCTGCAGGTTGGCTTCCTGGGTGGACAGGTTGCCCGAGACGTTGCTGATGTTGGTGCGGTACTGCGCCAGGCTCGCTTCCTCGCGCTGGATGCGCAGCATGCGCACGCTGGCGATGGGGTCGTCGGAGGGCTGCAGGATGCGCTTGCCGGTGGACATCTGCTGCATCAGCTTGCCCAGCGCCGCCGAGTTGCTGTTCATCGAGCCGCTCATCAGCGCGGTGATCTGTGCGTTGGTAATGCGCATGGTGCTTTCCCTGGCAATGGCCCTTAGAAGGCGGCGAGCATCGAGTCGAACAGCTCCTTGGCGGTGCTGATGACTTTCATGTTGGCCTGGTAGGCCTGCTGGTAGGTGATCAGGTTGACCGCCTCTTCATCCAGGCTCACCGCGCTGACGCTGTCGCGCTGGGCCTGGGCCTGGGTCGCGACGGTGGTGGCGGTCTTCTGGTCGGCCTGGTTCTGCCGGCTGGCACTGGCGACCTTGCCGAGCAGGCCGGCGAAGGCATCGTTGAGTGTCACCTGGCTGCCGCCGACGGTGATGGTCTGGCCCTTGAGCTCCAGCAGGTCGAGCAGGTTCCTGTTGTTGCCGCTCTCGCCGGCGGTATCCGACAGCGCCAGCTCCTCGGGCTTGAGGCCGTTGACGCTGAGCATGGCCGTGGTGCTGCCGGCGTTGTAGCTGAGCAGCGCCTGGCCGGCGTTGCCGTTGAGATCGAAGCCATTGGCGAGGGTGTCGTTGACCATCTGCGCGAACTGCCCGGCCATCTCGTGCAGGGCGGTCTGGTTCGGTCGCAGGGTGTCGTACTCGGTGTCGTACAGCGCGCCGAGGGAGCCGCCCATACCGTCCTGGGACAGCGGGAAGCTGGTGCCGGCGAAGGTCAGGGCGATTTCCTGCTCGCCGCTGGCGGTGCGGCTGATCGCCAGCTGCCCGGCGGAGTTGCCGGCCACCAGCGGCTGGCCGTTGGCCAGGGAAACGGTGAGCGAGCCGTCGGCCACTTCGTTGACGCGGATCGAGGCGTACTTGGACAGGTCCTGCACCAGGCTTTCACGGTGGTCACGCAGCGCGGTGGTATCGCCGCCGGAAGAGCCGACTTCGACGATCTGCTTGTTCAGCGCGGCGAGGTTGGCGGTCAGGCCGTTGATCTCGCCGACCATGGCGCCGCGCTGCTCCTGCAGGGCGCGCAGCTGGCTGTCGATGTTGCCGGACAGGCCGTTGAAGCGCTGGGCGAGGTTCTTCGTCTCGTTGACGATCTGCTGGCGCAGGGCGATCGAACCGGGAGTGGCGGTGGCCTCGCTGAGCGCGGCGAAGAAGTTGTCCAGGCCGACGCTGATGCTCGAACCTTCGCCGCCCATCAGGCCTTCCAGCGCCGACAGGTACTGCTGGCCGCTGTCGTAGTAGCTCTGCTCGGTGGTGGCGCGCCACAGCTGCTGGTTCTGGAAGTCGTTGGCCATGCGGCGGATGCTGGTCACCGTCACGCCGCCGCCGACGTTCAGGCCACCTTCGCCGGCCAGCGAGGCGAGCACCGGGCTCAGCCGGCTGAACCCGGGGGTGTTGGCGTTGGCGACGTTCTGGCCGGAGGTGGCCAGGGCGATCTGCGCCGCGCGCAGGCCGCTGTAGCCGATCTGGCTCAACATACTCAAGAGGCATTCTCCTTCGACTCGAGGCGAATCGGCTGGGCAAAGGCCGCCGAGGCCGGTCGGGAAACAAATTCAGGCTGTTGTCCCTGATAGGCGACGAAATCGGCGTGGCGCTTAAATCCTTCCTGCGGCGCGTGTTTCAGGCCGCTCTCCGGCGACAGGCCGCTGCCGGGGATGCGCGCCGGCGCCTGGGCCTCGCGCACGCGACGGAGCACGCCGAGGGTGTAGTCGCGGGTTTCGTCATAGGGAATGCTGCGCACCCAGTCGGCCATGCCGATCTGCCCGGTGCGCGGATCGCCGTTGTTCTTCAGCCACTCGTCCACCTTGCCGGGGCCGGCGTTGTACGCGGCCAGGGCGAGCACGTGCTGGCCGTCGTAGCGGTCGAGCATCTTGCCCAGGTAGGCGCTGCCCAGGGCCTTGTTGTAGGCCGGGTCGCTGGTCAGGCGCTGCTCGTCGTAGGGCAGGCCGAGCTCGCCGGCCACTTCGCGGGCGGTGTCGGGCATCAGCTGCATCAGGCCGCGTGCGCCCTTGGGCGAGACGGCGGTGGCGTTGCCCCCGGACTCCTGGCCGATCACGCTGTCCACCAGGGTGCGGAAGCCCGCCGTGCCCTGCTGCCAGGCGTGCGACAGGCGCTCGACGCCGCGCTGCCAGGTATCCACCAGCGGATTGCGGCTGGACACCGACGGCCGGCGCAGTGCCTCGCCGCCGTCGGCCAGCGCTACCGGTTCGGCGGTGTCAGTCGGTTCAGCAGAGAGCTGGCGCACCAGCAGGTCGGCTATGCCGGTCTGCTTGCGCGAGGCCAGGTGCTCGGCCAGCGCTTCGTCGTAGAAGTCGCGCATCGTATCGAGGTCGCGGCTGCGCATCGGGCTGCCGGCGGAGAGCACGTCGCCGGCCTTGCGCATCTGCTTGAGGATCTGCTGCAGGAACATCGCCTCGAACTGCTCGGAGGCCGCCTGCAGCTGCTCGCGGCGGACCTGCTCGGGCGACTCGCCGGGCTGGCCGGTGGGTACGATGGGACGGTTGAGCGAGGTGATACTCATGCTTTAGATCACCACCAGCTCGGCATTCAGCGCGCCGGCCTGCTCCAGCGCCTGGAGGATGCTCATCACGTCATCCGGCGTGGCGCCCAGGCTGTTCACCGTGTTGATGATGCTTTCCAGGCTGGTGCCCTCGGGCCACTTGAACATCGGTTTCTTGTCCTGGCTGACCGAGACGTCCGACTGCGGGGTAACTGCCGTGGTGCCGTTGGAGAAGGGCCCCGGCTGGCTGACCTGGGGGTTCTCGCTGATGGTCACGGTGAGCGTGCCGTGGGCGACGGCGGCGGCCTTCACGCGCACGCCCTGGCCGACCACCACGGTGCCGGTGCGGCTGTTGAACACCACCTTGGGCCGGGTGCGGCCTTCCTGCACTTCCATGCCTTCGAGCATGGCCATGAAGCTGGTGCGCTGGGCCAGGCTGACCGGCGCGCGCACGGAAACCCTGGTGCCGTCCAGCGCGGTGGCGGTGCCGGAGCCGAAGCGTTCGTTGACCGCGTTCATCACCTGGGTGGCGGTCTGGAAGCTCGGCTTGCGCACGTTGAGCATCACGTCCGGGCGCTGGGCGAAGTCGCTGGGGATCATCCGTTCGATGGTCGCGCCGTTGGGGATCAGGCCGCTGTTGGCGCTGTTGATCGACACGCTGGAACCGCTCTGGCCCTGCGCATGCAGGCCGCCGACCACCAGGTTGCCCTGGGCCAGCGCATAGACTTCGCCGTCCACACCCTGCAGCGGCGTCATCAGCAGCAGGCCGCCGCGCAGGCTCTTGGCATCGCCCAGGGAGGACACGGTGACGTCGATGGTCTGTCCGGCGCTGTAAGACGGTGGCACGCTGGCGGTGACGCTCACCGCGGCGACGTTCTTCAGTTTCGGGTCGACGTTCGGCGGCAGGTTCACGCCGAACTGCTTGAGCATGTTGGCCACCGACTGGTTGGTGAACTTCACCTGGTTCTTGTCGCCGGTGCCGTCCAGGCCGACGACCAGGCCGTAGCCGATCAGCTGGTTCTCGCGCACGCCCTCGATGTCGACCAGGTCCAGCAGCGGAATGGCCAGCGCCTCGGCCTGCCAGAACAGGCAGAGGCTCGCCAGCAGGCGGGAAAGTTGTCTACGCATGGAGTGCTCGCCTGCTTACATCGGGAACAGCGGATGGGTGAAGAAGCGCGTCAGCCAGCCGGCCGAGTTGCTGTCGTTGAGCACGCCGCGCCCGGCGTAGGAAATCTTGGCGTTGGCGACATTCTGCGAGGACACCTGGTTGGAGCGGTTGATGTCGTCGATGCGCACAAGGCCGGTGAGGCGGATGAACTCGTCGCCCTGGTTCAGGCGCAGGGACTTCTCGCCCTTTACCAGCAGCACGCCGCCGGGCAGCACCTTGTGCACGGTCACCGCGATGGAGCCGGTGAGGGTGTTCTGCTGCGAGCTTTTCGCCGAGCCGTTGAAGTCGCGGTTGGCCGTGGCGGAGCTTTCCAGGCCGCCGTACTCCTTGGTCAGGATGGTCGGTACCGGCACGTCCAGGCTGGATTTCTTGCCGAAGCTGGTGCCCGCGCTCTTGCTCGACTGGGTGGACTCGCTGAGCACCACGGTGACGATGTCGCCGACGCCGATGGCGCGCTTGTCGCGGATCAGCGAGCCGCCGTAGCCGGAGCGGAACAGGCCGCCGCTGGTGGTCGGCGGCAGGCTGTAGTCCAGCTCCGGCGGCTGGTAGACCGAGGAGTCCTCGTCCGGCAGCATCTCGTCGAAGCTCTGGCATCCGGCGAGCAGCGCCAGGGCGAGCAGCAGGGCAAGGCGCGTCATGGTCAGACCGTCTGGTTGAGGAACTGCTGCATGCCCGACGCGGCGTCGAGCACCTTGGCGTTGGCCTCGTAGGCGCGCTGGATGGCGATCATGTTCACCATGGCTTCCACCACCTGCACGTTGGACCCTTCCAGCACGCCCTGCTTGAGGGTGCCCAGGCCTTCCTCGCCCGGCGTGCCTTCCTGCGGCTCGCCGCTGGCGGCGGTTTCCTTGTAGAGGTTGCCGCCCAGGGCTTCCAGGCCCGCCGGGTTGGTGAAGCTGACCAGGGTGATCTGGCCGAGCTCGGTGGGCAGGGTCTCGCCCGGCAGCACGGCGGTGACGATGCCGTCGCTGCCGACGGTGAAGCGGCTGGCGCCGGCCGGCACTTCGATGTTCGGCGTCAGCGGCAGGCCCTGGGCGTTGACCACTATGCCTTCGTTGTTCAGCTGCAGCTGGCCGTTCTCGGTGTAGTAGGTGTCGCCGTTGGGCGCCTCGACCTGGAAGAAGCCGCTGCCGACGATGGCCAGGTCCATGGGCTGGCCGGTGGTCTGCATGCTGCCTTCGGTGAACACCTTCTGCGTGCCGACGACGCGCACGCCGCTGCCCAGCTGGATGCCCGAGGGCACGGTGTTGACCTGGTCGGCCTGGGCGCCGGGCTGCAGCTGCACCTGGTAGAACAGGTCCTCGAAGACCGCGCGGTCGCTCTTGAAACCGACGGTGTTGACGTTGGCCAGGTTGTTGGCCACGGTGGACATCGCGGTGTCCTGGGCTGCCAGGCCGGTCTTGCTGACCCAAAGTGCCGAACTCATGTTGTGCTCCTGTCTGCGCGCCGCGCGTTAGCCGCCGCGGATCATGCGGTCGCCGGCCTCGGCGAGATCCGAGGCGGCCTTCATCATCTTCACCTGGGCCTCGAACCGGCGGTTCAGGCTCATGGTGCCCACCAGCTGCTCGATGGCCGAGACGTTGCTCTGCTCCAGGTGCCCGGAGACCAGGCGCACGTCCTCGCTGGCGGCGACGTTCTGGCCGTCCTTGCTCACCAGCAGACCCTGGGCGTTCTTCACCAGCGAGGCCGCCGGTGCGTCCACCAGCTTGAGGCGGTCGACGTCGGTCATCATGAAATCACCGCGCGGCATCACCGAGATGGTGCCGTCGCTGCCGATGGCGATGGCGTCGTACTCGGGCAGGGTGATCGGGCCGCCCTCGCCGAGCACGACGCGACCGTTGATCATCAGCTGGCGGTCGGCGTCGATCTCCAGGTTGCCCTGGCGCGTGTAGGCCTCGCCGTTGCCACTCTGCACGGCGAACAGGCCCTGGCCCTGGATGGCGACGTCGAGGTCGCGCCCGGTGGCCATCAGGGTCCCGGCGCTCATGTCCACGCCGCTGCTCTCGATGCGCGCGAGGTGACGGCTGTCATAGCCGGCGCCGCTCACGTCCACCGCGGTGGCGTGTTCCAGGTCGGCGCGAAAGCCGGGGGTGTTGACGTTGGCGAGGTTGTTCGCGCGCACGTCCAGCGCCGCCATGCTGCGGCTGGCGGCGGTCATTGCGGTGTAGCCGAGGCGATCCATGACGAGTCCTTAGATGGCCGAGAACAGAACCTGGGTGAGTTCCTTGTCGGTGGTCATCACCTTGGTGTTCGCCTGGTAGTTGCGCTGGCCTTCCATGAGGCCCACCAGTTGCTGGGTGATGTCGACGTTGGAGCCTTCCAGGTTGCCGGCCGAGAGCGAGCCGAACTGGCCGATGCCGGGTACGCCGATCAGCGGCGCGCCGGACGCGGAGGTCTCGGTCCAGGCGGTGCCGCTCTGGTTCTGCAGGCCGCCCGCGTTGATGAAGTTGGCCAGGGCGACCTGGCCCTGCAGCATGCGCTGGCCGTTGCTGTAGTTGACGTAGACCTTGCCGTCGTTCTCCACCGCGATACCGGTCTGCTCGCCGGCGGCGTAGCCGGTGGTGCGGTTGGTGGTGACGACGAAGTCCGAGCCGTACTGGCTGGTGCCGGTGTAGTCCAGGGCGATGTTCATCGGGTCGACCCCCGGCAGGGTGAAGCCCACCGGCACCGAGGCGATCGGCGAGGACAGCGAGCCGTCCGGGGCGAAGGTCAGCGACTGGGTGGCGCCGACGGCGTTGCCGTCCACTGCGTAGTGCGCGTCCCAGGTGTTGGTGCCGGTCAGCACGAAGTACTGGGTCAGGGTGTGTTCCTTGCCCTGGGAGTCGTAGATCTTGCTGGTGTAGGTGGAGTTGTAGGTCGCCACGTTCTGCGGATCGAACGGCGCGACGGTCGGCACCTTCTCGTTGGAGTCGAGGTTGGCGACGAACTCCAGCTTGTCGGTGGCCTTGGCCGGCAGGTTGGCGGTCTTCACCTGCAGATCGGAGACGGTGCCCACCAGCAGGTTGCCGGCGGCGTCGGTCGGGTAGCCCTGCAGGCGCTGGCCGGTGGCGTTGATCAGGTAGTTGCTCTTGTCCTGGCCGAACACGCCGGCGCGGGTGTACTGGGTGTCACCATTGCCGCTCTTGACCACGAAGAAGCCGCCACCGGAGATGGCGAGGTCCAGCGCGCGGTTGGTCGACACCAGCGAACCGCCTTGGCTGATGCTCTGGGTGGTGCCGGTGACTTCCACGCCCATGCCCTTGCTGTCGGCGTAGACGCTGCCGAACTCGGTGCGCGAGGACTTGAAGCCGACGGTGCCGGAGTTGGCGATGTTGTTGCTGATGGTGTCCAGCTGCTGGGTGACGGCGTTCAGGCCGGTCAGGGCGATGTTGAAGCTCATGGCGTTAGCTCATCCTAAGAGGGGGAAACAGGCGCTCAGGCGGCCTGGCCCTGGCTGAATTCGACGATCTTGTAGAAGGGCACCGAACCTGCGCCCTCGACTTCCAGCACCGGGCCGTCGGCGCTGACGCGGACGCTCTGCACCAGGCCGGACACCTCGATGCCCGGTGTCTCGCCGCTCTCGGTCTTGACCGCCAGGCTGTACTTGCCGGGCTTCAGGCCCAGCGCTTGCGGGTCCACGGTGAAAGGCACGGCGCCGGCTTCCTGCGGGCCGAGGGTGATGTCGGTGCGCACGCCGTTGGCATCGGTGAGCTGCAGCACGGTGGTAGCCGAGGCATGTTCCAGGGTCACCTGCCCGCTGACCTTGTCGCCGTCGAGCTGCAGGCTGTCGGCGCTGACCTTCACTTCCTGGCCCACCAGGCCGGCAGCGGTGAGCGTCTGCAGGTTGTCCATCAGCACCAGGTTGTTCTGCTGCAGGGTGGTCATGTTCTGCATGCTCTTGACCTGCGCCATGGCCGAGTACTGATTGATGAACTCGGTGCTGTCCACCGGCTTGGTCGGGTCCTGGTACTGCACCTGGGCGACCAGCAGGGTGATGAAGCTGTTCTCCATGTCGGTCATTTCGCTGAGGTTGACCGCCTGCCGGGGCGCATCGGACGAGGTTCCGCTGGTGACGCCGCTGGCGTCGTTAGTGACCGTGCTCATCAGGCGTCTCCCAGTTTCAACAGGCTGGACTGCATGCTCTTCACGCGGTTGAGCACTTCCACGCCGGTCTCGAAGCTGCGGGTGGCGGACATCATGTCGGTCATCTCCTCGATCTCGTTGACGTCGGGGTAGTAGACGTAGCCGGTGGCGTCGGCCAGCGGGCTGCCGGGCTCGTAGCGGCGTTGCGGCGAGCGGCCGGAAGTCACCACGTCGAGTACCTGCACGTGGGCGCCGCCCATTCCCGCGCCGCGGGTGAGCTGGTCGTTCTCGTAGACGGCGGCGAACATCGGCTTGCGCGCCTGGTACACGGCGTCCGGACTGTTGGCAGCGGAATCGGCGTTGGCCAGGTTGCTCGCCACGGTGTTCAGGCGCACGGTCTGCGCATTCATCGACGAACCGGCGATGCGGTAGATGGAATCGAATGCCATGGCGTCAACGTCCCTCGATGGCCTGCTTGAGGCCGCGGAATTTCATGGTCAGGAAAGTCAGGCTGGTCTGGAAATCCATCGCGTTGCGCGAGAACTCCGCCTGCTCGGTGGACAGCTCGACGCTGTTGCCGTCCTGCGAGGGTTGGTTGGGGATGCGGTACTTCAGGTCCGGGCGCGCGGTGCCGGTGCTGGCCAGCAGGACGCTGGAGCTGTCCTGGCGCTGCATCTCCGCGGCGAAGTCGATGTCCCGCGCCTTGAAGCCGGGGGTGTCTTCGTTGGCCAGGTTGGAAGCCAGGATTTCGCTGCGCTGCATGTGCAGCGAGAGGGCTCTCTCGTGGATACCCAGGGTCTCGTCAAACCGTATACTCATCCGCAACCCACTCTTGTCTTTTCGGCGTGCGCAGCGACAGAGCACAAAGCATGCCGACCCCTGAAGGCCGCTTCATGTCTTTGATTTGCAAGGCTTTACGCACAGGAACGAAAGGCCTGTGCAACGCGGCTTTTCCGCTTTCGACGCGCCGGGCGACGGGATGCGGAAAGGTCCTTTCCGCCTGCTTCCTCCTGCTTCTTCCCACCCTGGCGCAGGCCCAGGATGCGCGTGCGCAACTCGACGCCGCGGCGCAGCAACAGGTGGCCGCCGAGCTGAAGGAAGCCGCGCGCAAGGCCGGCTGGAAAGGCATGACTTTCATGGTGAACAACAACCTGCCCAACAGCCTGGGCAAGCTCGCTGCCTGCCCCGGCGGTCCGCAGCTGCGCTTGCTCGAAACTCCCGCCGCGGTCACCGCGCGACGGCGCTTCGAAGCCTCGTGCGCCGGGCAACCTGGCTGGCCGGTGAGTTTCACCAGCCAACCCACGGTGTACCTGCCCACCGTGGTCGCCAGCGGCGAGATCGAACGCGGCCAGACGCTGGACGCGGCGCAGCTCAAGCTTGCGCCGGTGGAAATCGGCAAGAGCTCGCGGAGTTACTTCACCGACATTGCCGAAGTGACCGGCAAGACCGCCCGCCGCCGTATCCGCGCCGACCAGCCGCTGACCCCGGCGCTGCTCGATGGGGCCCTGCTGGTACGACGCGGCCAGCAGGTGAAGATCGTCGCCAGCCAGGACGGCATCCAGGCCAGCGCCGTCGGCGAGGCGCTGGCCAACGGCAAGCAGGACGAGGTGATCCGCGTGAAGAACCTGCGCAGCCAGAAGATCATCGAGGCGAAGGTGACGGCTTCAGGCGAGGTCAGCAGCATCTTCTGATACTGCCCGCTCCGCGGCTCCGCTACGCCCATCGAGCGGGGCGATCACATCGCGGACGAAGTCCGCTCCTGCGCAGTATCGGGCTTTCGTAGGAGCGGACTCCGTCCGCGATGGCCCGCGCGGCGGACTTCGAACCCACAGCGAGCACCCGCCTACTCCCGCAGGGAAATCCTCGCTCAACGCTGCAGCCCGTAGGGCGCATAACCCGGAACGGGTTATCCGCCGGTTACCTCCTGGCGGATAACGCTGGCGCGTTATGCGCCCTACGATCTGCGCCTATTGAGCAGGGCGCCAGCATCGCGGACGAAGTCCGCTCCTACGCGGCATCTGGCTTCGTAGGAGCGGACGCCGTCCGCGATTTGCCAGCGGCGGGCTTCGATGCGTAGGGGAACACCCCATCAACGCTGCAGCGGCGTCAGGACATCGCGGACAAGGTCCGCTCCTACGGGGGCATCCGGCGCGCAACAGGTCGTCACCTCCACCAGCCGCCGCGCGTGGATGCTCGGCGCCGGCAGCACCGGAGCATCCAGCGGCGCCTCGCGGAAGCAGCGCAGGTGGTTGGCCACCATGTCGTAGCCGGAGAGGTGGCTGAAGGCGATACCGCCGGAAAAGCGCGGATTGACGTCCATCAGCAGCGCCTCGCCGTCCTGCACCAGGAATTCCATGTTGATGCAGCCATTGACGCCCAGCACCTCGGCAACCCGCCCGGCCATCTCGACCAGCCGGGGCTCCGCCAGCATCCGCACGGTGAGCCCCGCGCCGGTGGGCGTGCGCACCAGCTCCTGGCGCGCCATGGCCGCCCAAGCGCCGGTGCTCTGCTGGCGCACCACGTCGACGACGCAGACATCGCCCGGCAGCAGCGGCTGCACGATGTAGTCGCGGTCCGAGAAGCGCTTGCGCACGTAGTGCAGGAAATCCTCATCGCGCACCTGCATCAGCCCTTCGCAATTGCGTCCGTCGCGCGGCTTGGCGATCAGCGGCAGGCCCAGCCCCGGCACGGGCAGGTCTTCCAGGCGCCAGGTGGGAATGGTGCGGATCAGCGGGTCGTCCTGGAAGGCCTGGTGCACCAGCCATTTGTCGCGGGCGACACGAATGGTCTCCAGCGGCTGCATGCACAGCGCGATGCCCCGCTCGGCGAAGACCTCGTGGTGCAGCGCGAAGGCGTCCACCTCCGGGTCGATCAGCGGCAGCACGTGCGTAACCCGCTCGGCCTCGCAGATCTCCAGCAGGCGCCCGATATAGGCCTCGACGCCGCGCGCCGGCGGCACCGGGTAGAAAGCGTCCAGCAGCGCCGAAGTGGCACACCAGTCGCGCGGCTGGATATTGGTCCCGACGACCCGCGCGCCCCAATGTTCGCGCAGCGAGGCGATCACCGATTCGGCCGAATAGGAGCCGATCGCGGTGACCAGACAGGTAAAGGGAAAACCGCTCGCCGGGGCGCTCAAGATGCAGCCCCGCCGGTGATTCGCGCCAAGAGAGTGTTCATCGTTCAATCGCCCCAGAAGATTCGAATGCCTGCGCCCCCGGCAATCCATGCCCTACAAGCGTAGCCACGAACCGACGCTGCGCAGCGGTCACCGCGCAGCGTCTGGCCGATTTCCGACGAAAATCAGGTCCACCAGTAACGAACGAAGTGGAAGAACACCGGGGCAGCGAAGCACACCGAGTCCAGGCGATCGAGCATGCCGCCGTGGCCTTCGATCATGTGGCCCCAGTCCTTCACTCCGCGGTCACGCTTGATCGCCGACATCACCAGCCCGCCGAAGAAGCCGAGGATGTTGATCATCAGGGCGATCAGCAGCGCCTGCCAGAAGCTGAAGGGCGTGATCCACCACAGCGCGCCGCCGATCAGCGTGGCCAGCGTCACGCCGCCGACGAAGCCTTCCAGGGTCTTGGACGGCGACAGGTTCGGCGCGATCTTGCGCTTGCCCATCAGCTTGCCGCAGACGTACTGCAGCACGTCGGACAGCTGCACGACTATGACCAGGAAGGCGATCAGCAGCAGGTTGCGGCCCTCGTAGCCGGCGATCTCCAGGGTCAGCAGCGCCGGCACGTAGGAGATGCAGAACACCGCCAGCATCAGCGCCCACTGCACCTTCGAGGCGCGTTCGAGGAAGTGCTTGGAGTCGCCGCCCAGCGAGGCGAGGATCGGCAGCAGCAGGAACACGTAGACCGGGATGAAGATGGAGAACAGCCCGTACCAGCCGATGCCGATCAGCAGGTACTGCATCGGCAGCACGAAGTAGAAGGCCGCCACCAGTGCCGGATAGTCGCTGCGGCGGGTCGGCATCAGGGTGAGGAATTCGCGCAGCGCGTAGAAGGAAACCCCGTAGAACAGCAGGATCACCGCCCAGTAGCCGAGGGCGAAGGCGCAGCCGATCACCGCGACCATCACCCACCAGGCGTTGATCCGCGCGTTGAGGTTGTCGATCACCGCGTGCGGTCCGGGCGGGGCTTTCCAGCGCAGCAGCGCGCCGACCAGGGAAGCGAGGACGAGGATGGCGCCGATGCCACCGAAGAGCAGCCAGGTCTGGTTCATGTCAGCGACCCTCCGGCGCGGCAAGTTTCAGCAAGGCCTCGCGGGCGCGTTCGAGGAAGGCTTCCTTGGCCTCGCCCTCCTCCACCGCCAGCGGCGCGCCGAAGCTCAGGGTGCACAGCAGCGGCAACGGCAGCGCGCGGCCCTTGGGCATCACGCGGTTGAGGTTGTCCAGCCACACCGGCACCAGTTCCACCTGCGGGTGCGCCCTGGACAGGTGGTAGATGCCGCTCTTGAACGGCAGCAGGCGCACTTCCTCGTCGAGGTTGCGGGTGCCTTCGGGGAACAGGATCAGCGAATCGCCGTCGGCCAGCGCACGCTCGACCGGCTCCAGCGGGTTGCCGCCCTCGGCGCCGCGCGTGCGGTCGATCAGCACGCCGTGGAATACGCGGTTGATGATGAAGCCACGCAGGCCGCCCTTGCCCCAGTAGTCCATGCCGGCGACCGGCCGCGTGCGGGAACGCAGCTCCGGCGGCAGCGAGGCCCAGAGCAGGACGAAATCGCCATGGCTGCTGTGGTTGGCGTAGTAGATGCGCTGTGCCGGGGTCGGCGTGGTGCCGATCCACAGGCTGCGCAGGCCGGTCACCGCGCGGGCGCCGGCGATGATGGCGTAGGCGAAGAGTCGTTCCAGCATTGCGGGTTCGTTCCTCAGGATTGGAAGGTCAGGGTGATCAGGCACAGCAACGCGATCAGCCACTGCGCCGCGCAGAGCAATACCTGCCGCCGCAGCAGGGCCAGCGCGCCACGGCTGCGCTCGCTCCAGGGGCGGCCGGCCTTGTCGGCAGGCACACCGGCGTAGGTGGCCAGTGCGTCGTCGAGCTGGCGGGTTTTCTCCGGCAGCGCATCGCCGGCATTGGCCATGGCTTCGAACAGGTCGGCGTCCAGCGCCACGCGCATCGCGTAGAACTTCTGCACCAGCCCGAGCAGCACCAGCAGCGCCATGCTCAGGCTGAACGCCAGCGTCGCGCTGGCCATCAGCACGCCGTAGAAGCCCAGCGCCAGCGCCAGCACAGTGAGTGCGGAGGACAGGCCGTTGAGGCTGCTGCCGCGACGCAGCAGGCTGGCGACCAGGATCAGACCGGGATCAACCGACATGGCTCAGCTCCTGCGGCAGGTGCGGCTGGCCGGCGACCTGCGCCAGCACCGCCAGTTGTTCGGCCTTGAGCACCACCTGCGGGCGCGCCCGGCGAACCTGCGCCAGCGCCTCCTCAAGCGTGGCCGCACGGCCGGAAATCAGCAGCCACGCCGCCACCAGCGTGGCGCTGCGCGAATAGCCCAGCGCGCAGCAGACCAGCACCGGTCCCTCGGCGTGCAGTCGCTGGATCAGCTCTGCGCCCTGCCGGCACTGCTCGACACTCGGCGCGACCAGGTCGAGCAGCGGCAGGCATTCGTAGCGGCGCGTGGGCGCGGTGCAGGGCAGTTCGGCGCACAGGTCGAGGATCGCCAGACTGGGCAGATGCCGGGGCTGGTACCAGTCCGGCAGTCGGCCGAGCCATAGGCCCGGCAGGACTTCGTCGGGCTGCGGATGGCGACGGGTCCACCAGCGCGCGTTGAGCCACGCGCCGAGCCAGTAGGGTGCCAGCAGCCAGGAGACCGCCACCGAATGGCGTCCGTCCAGGCGCTTCTGGAATCCCACCGTACCGATGCCCAGGTAGCAGAGCGCGACCAGCGCCAGGGACACCGCCGGCCAGCACAGCCAGAGCCACAGGCCACCGCCGGCCTGGGCCAGCAGCAGACAGAGCAGCGCCCCGCCCGCGTAGATTGCGGCCAGCCGGCGCCGCTGCGGATCAGGGCTCAGGCGCCACGCCTGCCACGGCGAGCGAACCTCCCGAGGCCACAGCCAGACGCAGAGGAAGCCCAGCAGCGCACCGGTCGGCACGTCGATGAAATGGTGCTGCCAGGTGGTCAGCACCGACAGGCCGATCAGCGCGAACCAGCCGTGCAGCAGCCAGCGCCAGGCGCCACTGGCATAGCGGCCGTAGGCGACCCAGAGGATCACCAGCAGCGCGATGTGCAGCGAAGGCGCCTGGTTGAAGGGCTTGTCGAAGCCCATCAGCAGGTCGAACAGCACGCCGAAGAAGCCCTCCTGCATGGGCCGCTCGAAGCTGAAGCGCAGCGGGAACAGCAGGAAGCAGGCCACAGCGATGACCTGCGCGGTGAGCAGGCGCAGGGCATGGCAATCCAGCCCGCGCCGCGTGCGCGGCAGCAGGAAGGACAGGCCGTACAGCAGGTCGATGGACCAGTAAGGGATGATCGTCCAGGGCCACAGCGGCGTGCTGCGCTCCCAATCGAACACCAGCACGCCGACCGATTCACGCTGCCCCGCCACCCAGTTGGCGAAGCCGTAGCTGAGGAAGAAGAACGGCCCGAGGCAGAGCAGCCAGATCACCGCGCGCCGCAGGACCCCGGCACCGCGCGGCGGCATCGATGCCATCAGCTGCGCTCCCGGCGGGCCAGGGAGACGGTGAAGATGCCGTCCTCGTCGATACGCTGGGCCAGCTTGCGGAAGCCGGCGGCGGCCACCAGCTGGTCCATCTCCAGCTGCGTGCGGCGGCGCATCACCCAGGCCTGCCCGGCGCGGTGGCTGGTGAGGGCGCGGGCGATCAGCTCCAGCTGCGGGTGCCAGGGCTGGCCGGTGTAGATCAGGTAGCCGCCCTCTTCCACCGCCTCGCCCAGGCCGGCCAGCGAGCCGCTGACCAGGGCGTTGTCGGCGAACAGCTCATACAGGCCGGAGACCACGGCCAGCGTCGGTTTCGGCTCCACGGCGGCGAGATCGGCGCCATCGAAGGCGTCGCCCTGCACGAAGCGCGCGCGTTCCTTCAGCCCCAGGCGCTCGATCAGCGCCGAGCCTTCGCGCACGTTCAGCTCGCTGTAGTCGCGCAGCAGCACGCTTTCGGGCAGCGGCTCGACGCCCTGCAACGCTTCGAGGATGTAGCGCCCATGGCCGGCGGCGATGTCGAGGATGCGCACCTCGCGACCCTGTTCGCGCAGGCTGGCCATGGCCTGGCGCAGCAGCTCCTCGATGTTCACCTTGCGCTGGCGGATGCCGCGCCAGCCGGCGGACTCAAGATAAGTGCGGTCGATCATGCGGCCCACGGGCCCTGCGCCGGCCGGCTGGTTGCGGTAGACGTAGTCCAGCGTGCTGCCGGAGTCGAAGCCGGTCTGGAAGCCGAGGTTGATGCCGTCGGACAGCAGCCGGCCGAGGCGCATGTTGGCGCGGGTGGCGCGCCAGTAGAGGTCGCGGATCGACCAGGCCGGCAGCGGCGTTGCCAGTGCTTCCGCCTCGGCGCAGGTGTAGCCGAAGCGGTCGGCGTCGCGCAGGTCCGCACGTTCTGGCTCGCGGGCGAAGCATTCGAGGATGAAGCGCCGCGCGCGCGTGGTCGCCTGCTCGCGATTCAGCTCGCCGAGCGTGTCATGGAAGAAGCCGGGCAGGACGTGCAGTTCCTTGCGCGCCGTGCCGAGGTTGTCGAAGAAGCGCTGCTGCGGCTTGCGGTGCACCACGAAGTCGGAGCCGGAGATCAGCAGTTGCGTGGGCACCCGGATCGCCTGGGCGTCGGCGACCACGCGGTCGGCCGCTTCATACAGGCCGAGCAGCACGTTCACCGAGATGGCCTTGGCGATCAGCGGGTCGCTGTCGTAGGAGGCAATGCGCTCGGGGTCGTGGGTGAGGAACTTCGCCTTCACGTAGCTGTTGACGAAGAAGTTGCCGCGCCACCAGCGCGCCAGCTTCAGGCCCGGCCGGGCGAAGGGCACGTAGAGCTTGACCTTGAACGCCGGCGAGGCGAGCACCAGGCTGCGGATCGGCGGGGCATAGTCGTGCACCCAGGTGGAGGCAACCACCGCGCCGACACTCTGCGCCACCACCGCCATGTCGCTGATGGCGATGCCGTAGGTCGAGGCGATGTGCTCGACGAAGGTCTGCACGTCGCGCACGCTGGTGCCGAAACTCGGGCTGTCGCCGCGCGCTCCGGGCGACTGGCCGTGGCCGCGGGCGTCCCAGGCGAAGACGTCGAAGCCGGGCAGGTCGAGCTCGTCCGCCAGGTGGCCGATGCGCCCGGAATGTTCGTGGCCGCGGTGGAACAGCAGCACCGCGCGACGCGGCTCGTCGCTGGCGGCAGCAGCCGGCCATTGGCGGTAGAACAGCTCGACGCCGTCGTGGGTAACGAAGTGGTGATTCGAAGACTCGCGCATAACTTCCTCTGTTCGATGGCTTGCGGGACTGTCCGGTCCCCGTCCTGACATGGCGGCCGCGGTTCAGCCGGCCGGTTGTTGCTTCTGCTCGGCCAGCCCCTGGCGCACCCGGTTGACGATAGTCAGCACCAGCAGCAGCGCCAGCAGCACCAGCAGCGGGTTCAGCCAGACCAGCGGCAGTTGCCCGACCGCCACGGCCGCGCCGAAGACGCCGAAGCACAGCGCGCGGTCGCTCTTGCCCATCGGCCCGTCGTAGCGCCGGGAAGCCCCCACCATTACGCCGAGCACGCCGGCGTACTCGCTGATCACCGCCAGCACGACCACCAGCACCACCAGCGCCGGGCTCACCCCGGGCAGCAGGGCGAACGGCAGGTAAAGCGCGCTGTCGGCGATCACGTCGGTGAGTTCGTTGAGGTAGGCGCCCAGCTTCGACTGCTGGCCGAACTCGCGGGCGAGCATGCCGTCCATGGCGTTGAGCGCCATGCGCAGGAACATCCACAGCGGGATCAGCAGGAAGACCCAGGCATGGCTGGCGAGCAGGGCAACGCTGAGCGCGACCAGCAGCGAGAGGCCGCAGGCCGCCAGCGTCACCTGGTTGGCGGTGATGCCGCGCTCGTACAGGCGGGTGACTTGCGGGCGGAGCAGGTTCTGGAAGCGGGATTTCAGCTGGTAGACGGAGATCATGAGGTTCCTTTCTCACAGTTCGGAACGAAGGGTTCGGAACAAGGCGTTCGGACGAACGATCCACAGCCCTGTGGACCCAGGGAGCTTAGCCGCACCCCGGCGTCAGGGCTGTCAGATAAGTCTCAACTCCATAGATGATCGATCGGGGGCAAAAGGGCACATGGCGTAGGCCTTTGCTGTACGCGAGGCGCCGGGCGGTATTGTCGGAATCCCCGCGCCAAAAATTTTTCCACGGCCCTTAATCCTTCCCCGCGAGCTGTCGCCTTACCCCTTCAGCAGGCACAACGCCGGCTTCATTCAGCTCATACAGGAAGTCCACCATGGCCTTGTCGATCCAAACCAACTACTCCTCCCTGATCACCCAGACCAGCCTGAGCAAGACCAACGGCCAGCTGGCTACTTCCCAGCAGCGCCTGGGCACCGGCCTGCGCATCAACTCCGCCGCCGACGACGCCGCCGGCCTGCAGATCGCCACCCGCCTGAACGCCCAGACCCGCGGCATGAACATGGCCATGCGCAACACCAGCGACGCCGTCTCCATGCTGCAGACCGGCGAAGGCGCCTTCAGCGAAGCCACCGACATCCTGCAGCGCATGAAGGACCTGGCCACCCAGTCCGCCAACGGCACCAACTCCGACAAGGACCTGGACGCCCTGAAGTCCGAGTTCACCGAGCTGGGCAAAGAGCTGACCAACATCGTCACCAACACCAAGTATGCCGGTGACAGCCTGTTCGGCACCGGCGGCAAGCTGGCAGCCGACATCAAGTTCCAGATCGGCTCCGACTCCGCCGAAGTGATGACCGTCAGCGCGACCGACACCGACATCGCCGCCACCGTCACCGCGCTGGGCACCACTGTCCAGGGTCTGGACCCCAAAGGCGCCGCCGCGGCTGCCATCGACGGCCTGAACAGCGCCCTGGACCAGGTCGGCAAGACCCGCGCCGCCTTCGGTGCGGCGATCAACCGCCTGGGCCACACCTCCAACAACCTGGCCAACATGAAGGACAACACCGACATGGCCAAGGGCCGCATCATGGACGCCGATTTCGCCAGCGAAACCGCCAACATGACCAAGAGCTCCATGCTGATGCAGTCCGGCATCTCCATGCTCAAGCAAGCCGGCCAGATGCCCAGCATGATCATGGGCCTGCTGGGCTGAGCCCGGCCAGCGCGAGGCGCCCCCCGCCTCGCGCGCCTGATCCGGATGCGCCCCGCCTCGGCGGGGCGTTCTGCTGTCTGCGGGTACGCTGACAGGCGGCGTTGCGACCCTGGGTCGCGGCGCAGCCCTTCTGCGTCAGCAGTTCCGAGGCTTGTGTGAAAATTGCAAGCACGGGTGTGCAAAATTCAGAACTTGCACGCACATTTTTCTGACGCCAAAATAATGCCTCTGCCTCCATTAACCGATGGAGTTCCCCGCGACCGTCAAGGGAGCGGCTCGCAAGGGCAAGATGAACACACTCACTTCCACGCCAGCGGACAGTCGGCCGATCGCCTGCCTGACCCTCCGCACCGGGCGCTCCGATTGCGTTGCGCAGTTCTATCCCGCGCTCTATCAACTCGACCTCGACCGTGACGGCCAGGTGGAGCGTATCGACCTGGGCTTTTCCGGCAGCCGCGTGCTCGAACGCCTGCTGCAGAGCCCGGGCGACGTGGTGGCGCGCGACGAGCTGCTGACCCATGCATGGTCCGACCGCGTCGTCGGCCAGGGCAGCCTGAACCAGCAGATCTATACCCTGCGCCAGGTGCTGGCGGACGAAAAACAGCGGCAGATCATCCAGACGCTGCCGCGCCGCGGCTACATGTTCAACCCGCAATACCTGGTCGCCCCCGCCGGCGAGCCGGACGCGGAGATCGCCGACGCCACCCCGGAAGTCATTCCGCTGGGCACCGCGCCTTCCGCTGCACTGCCATCGACGCCCAATCCCCGGCGTCTGAAAGCCGTCGCCGCCAGCCTCTGCGTGCTTGGCCTGCTGGGCCTCTCCGGCGCGTTCTACTACACCCAGGTGCGCAGTCCGGTGCTTACCGCCGAAGAGAAAGTCGGCTCCCTGCAGATCACCTACGTCGAGGACAACGAGCGCGACCTGCAGCGACTCATCAGCAACACCCGGCCCCTGGCCCACCAACTGGCCGACCTGGCCAGCCGGCCCATCGGCCTCATGCTGCACATGACCTCCGGCTTCTACGAACTGGTCTGCGTGCAACCCGAAGGCAATTCCAACTGGCTGCTGATCCACGAAAGCCAGGTCGCCCGGATTCCCCAGGAGCAGCTGCGCAAGTGCCTGAACTGAACCTACGCCGCCAGTCCGGCGTGGCCCGCCGCTGCCTGGTGATCTCGCTGTTCGGCGTCGTCTGCCTGGCCCTGGCCCTGGGCATGCTGTGGAAACATGCGCACAACACCTCGGCCATCGACGGGCGCTACGCCTCTTCCGGCCAGGTGGTGCTGGGCAGCGGCAGGGTGCTGCAGATCGCCCAGACCACCATGTTCCACGAGGGGCGCTTCTACTCGATGATCCAGCAGGACGCCAATATCCTCGAGGTGTCCGGGCAGGTCGGCAACGACCTGGGCGGGCGCTACCAGCTGCAGGTGGAAGAGAACAGCATCAGCAACCTGCAGGCCGACAGCGGCCTGGACAGCGAGCTGATCTTCAACCTGCTCTACGGCCGCCAGCGTGGCGCCCGCATCACCCTCGAACGCCTGGGCGGCTGCCTCTACGGCGTGGAGACGCGCCAGGTGTTCTGCCCGCGCCAGCTGCGCAATCGCTGACCGGCTCACAGCTTCAACGTCGGCTCGGCCGCCGGGGCGGGAGCCGCTGCTTCGACCGCCGCTGAAGTCGGCGTTTTCACCTGCGTCTCCTGCGGCTGCGGCTGCGGCTGCGGCTGCGGCTGCGGCTGCGGCTCGACGAGTTTTGCGCCCGACTTCGAGTAGTGCACCTGCGCATAGCTCTCGCCGAAGATTTCCCGGTACAGGCTCTCCGCGCGATGGGTCAGCAGAAGGATCTCGATGCGCCGGTTGGCGCCGTTCTCCGGGTCTTCCGGGCGCAGCGGCATGACGTCGGCCTGGGCCGCCACCTGCAATACGTGCGCAGCCGGCAGGCCGCTGTCGACCATCACGTTGCGCGCGCGCAGGGCGCGGTCGCCGGAGAGGTTCCAGTTGTTGTAGCCATCGGCACGGCGGTACTGCACCGCGTCGGTGTGGCCGCTGAGGATCAGCTTGTTCTGCACCTTGGCCAGCACGCCGGACAGCGCGCCCAGCAGGGTCTGGAAATGCGGGTCGAGGGTGGCCTGGCCACGGGCGAACATGAAGCGCTGCTGGTCGTCCTTGATCAGGATGCGCAGCCCCTGCGGCACCACCGTCACCTCGATATTGGCCAGGGCGTCGACCTTGCCGGATACCTCGCGGATCAGCTCGGCCAGCTCGCGCAGGTCCTCGTTGCTGTCGTATTGGCGGCCTTCGCCGTCCTGCTGCACGGCACTGTCTCCGGCCTGCTCGCCTGCCCTGCCCTGCCGGCCGGCATCGAGCGCGAGCTGCGGCGCGGGCTTTTCCGGGGTCTTGATCGGCTGCGGCATGCCGTCCAGCTCGACGGGCGTGCGGCTGGCGCCATCGAACACGCCGGCGCCGCCATCGACCACCGGGTTGGCGTCCTGGTCGCCCACTGCCACCGGCTGCGGCTCGGTCTGCGGATGGACGATCCACAGCACCATGAACAGCGCCATCATCGCCAGGGTGAAGTCGGCGAAGGCTACTTTCCAGGCACCGCCATGTTCATCATCGTGGCCCTTCTTGCTTCGGCGCTTGATGATGACTTCGCTGTGCTTGTCGGCGCGTTTCTTCATGCTGCGTCCCGCTCTTCCTCATAGCGGGTGACCCAGGTCTCCAGCTGCTTGAAGGCCGGCTTGACGTCCTGCTCGATCAGCTTGCGGCCGGCGTCCACCGCCAGCAGCGTGGGCTTGCCGGCGACGTGGGCGACCAGCGTGGTGCGCACGCACTCCAGCGCCGACAGCTCGGTCTTCACGCGCTGCGACATGGCGTTGGACAGCGGGTCCATCAGGCAATAGCAGACGAAGATGCCGAAGAAGGTACCCACCAGCGCGGCAGCGACGTGGGCGCCGATTTCCGCCACCGAGCCGCCGATGTTGCCCATGGTGATGATGATGCCGAGGATCGCCGCGAGGATGCCGAAGCCGGGCATCGCCTCGCCGACCTTGTGCAGCGACTTGGACGGCTGCAGCAGGGCGTGCTCCATGGCGTCCAGCTCCTGTTCGAGGAAGCCTTCCAGCTCGTGGGCGCTGATCTTGCCCATGGCCATCAGGCGGAAGTTGTCGGCGATGAACGCCATCAGGTTCTTTTCCTGGAGGATCAGCGGGTAGCGGGCGAACAGGTCGCTCTGCTCCGGCTCCTCGATGTGCGCGTCGAGTACCTTCAGGCCGCCGACGTCGACCATCTCCAGCAGCTCGTAGAGCAGCATCAGCAACTGGCGCTGGAACTCCTCGCCACGGCGCTTGAAGACGAACACACCCTTGATCTGCGAGCACATCTCCAGCAGCACTTCGCGCGGGTTGGCGACGACCAGGGTGCCCAGGCCTGCGCCGAGGATGATGACCATCTCCGCCGGCTGCCAGAGTGCGCGCATGTCGCCGTGGGCCATGGCGTAGCCGCCGAGCACGCAGGCGATGATGATCAGGGCGCCGATGATTTTCTGCATGGTTATGGGTTCTTCAGAGAGGGTCGGGGTCGTTGAGGAAACGGCTGCACTTGCCGATCGCCTGCTTCATCAGCTGGCAGATGCGCGCATCGGTCAGCTCCAGCACCAGGGCGATTTCCTTGAGGTTCAGCTCGTGCTGGTAATACAGGTTGAGGATCAGCCGCTCGCGCTCATTGAGGCGCTCCAGCGCCTGGGCCAGCAGGCGCTCCTTGAGCACCCGCTCCTCCAGCGCGTCGCCGCTGCCCTGCACGCCGTCGTGGCCGTTCTGCAACAGCGCGTCGAAGCTCTCGATGGCCTCGGAGGATTCGGCGCGCAGGTAATCCTGGTAGCCCGCTTCGTCGAGGCCGGTGGCGGCGAGCACTTCCTCGTCGCTGGGCACGCGGCCGAGCTGGCGGGCCAGCGAGCGGATCGCATCACGCACCTTGTGCGCCTGCTGCCGCACCTGGCGCGGGCGCCAGTCCTGGCGACGCAGTTCGTCGAGGATCGCGCCACGAATGCGCAGCGCGGCAAAGCGGCCGAACTGCTCGTCCGGCTCGCCGTAGCGGCGCAGGCCTTCGAGCAGGCCCATCAGGCCGATCTGCTCCATGTCCTCGCGATCCAGCACCTGGTTGGCCTGCAGCGACAGCTGGCTGACGATGCGCCGCACCAGCGGCAGGTACTGCATCATCCAGCGCTGCTCGGCCGCCGGCGACAGGCGCGCATGGCCGCCGTCCGGGCTGTCGTAGCCAGCCAGGCCAGCGGGGCCGGGGGCGTAGCCGAGTGCGGGATCGCGAAGGGCGTGCATGGCGGCTTACTGGACGATCATCTTGCTGAGCATCACGTGCTCGAAGGGCACTACCACCTTGCGCGCGGCGAAGTCGTCGATCACTGCCTTTTCCAGGCGCGCCTGCACTTCGCCGATGGGCATCGCGCGCAGCACTTCGAACTTCTCCGGGGTCAGGTTGGCGACCACCGAGCTGCGCACCATCGGCGCGACGCTCTCGAGCTTCTTGCGCTCCTGCTCGGCCTTGGCCTGCAGCACCAGGTCGATCACGAAGTAGTGCTCGCGATCCTCGCCACGGGAGCTGACGATGATCTTCTCCACCGGCACGAAGAGGTATTCGGCGCTTTCCTGCTCCTCTTCCTTGGCGTCTTCCTTGCCGCCCTCCTTGTCGGAAGCAGCGGCCGCCGGGGCGAGGCTGGCGGACTTGATCATCTTGTAGTTGACGAACACGCCACCCAGCACGACGGCGATATTCACGATGAGCATCAATAGAACGAGACGCGGCGTGGACATGGGGTTTCTCGAAAAATCCTGTGGGAGTGCGGGCCGCTGGCGACCTACACGGTAATCAATACGTCGCTGTCGCCACGCGGCGAAGAGCGTTCGCTTGCCTGCGCATCGCGCGGGTTGGCGGCGACCGCGAGCTGCTCCTCGGCGAAGCGCTGGCGGTGCTGCTGGCCCTGCTGGCCGGGCTGCGAATCGGAAGAAACCTGCACGTTGACCTGCAGGAAGTTCTGCCCGACCAGTTCCTGGCGCAGGCGCTCGCTGGTGTTCTGCAGCAGGCGCACCACGTCGCCGTTGGACGCGGAGATCTGCACGTTGAGCTGGCCGGCCTCGTGGCGCACGAGGATTTCCATGGCGCCCAGCTCCGGAGGATCGAGGCGGATCGTGGCGTTCTGCACGCGCTGGCCCAGCTGCAGCTCGACGTTGTCGCGCAGCGCACCGACCATCTGCTCGCCCCAGTGCGCCTCGTTGCTGCCCTTGAGGTGCAGCGGCCTGTCGAACAGCGGCGAGGCCGGCGTCGTGGCCGACGGCTGGGCGTTGCTGTCGGCTGCCGGCAGACGCGGTTCGAGTGCAGCAGTCGACAGCGCTGGCACGCTGGAATCCGCGGCCGGCGCGGCAGCGCCCAGGTGTTGTTGCAGCAGTGTCTGCGCCTGGCTCTGGGTCGCCTCGCGGGGCGCCGGTGCCGTGGCCTTGGCGGGCTCATCCGGAAGCTCGGCCGGAGGCAGCAATACGTCCTCCGCCTGCACGGCGGCGGGCGCTGGCTGCGCAGGCGAATCGGCCGCCTGGGTAGCGAAGCCGGCGACGCGGGCGCTGCTCTGCCCGGAGGGATTGTCCCGTGCCTGCACCACCAGGCCGGCCTGGCTGAGCATGCCGGCGAGCCAGTTCTCCGCGCCGGAAGGCGAAGCCTCTGCGGCTTGCGCGGCCTGCGCGGCGCTTTCGCGGGTTTCCGTGGGCAGCGCCTCCTCCTCAAGCGGAGGTACAGCGGTGGCCTGCTGCACGAGCTCACCGACCTGCGCGGTGTCGAACTGTGCGAGGAAGGACTGCACGCTGAGGGTCCGCTCGCCGGATTTCGACTGCGTCGAGGGTTGCGCGCGGAAACCGGCGGCTCCGCCATCGTCGCGGCGCACATCCGGCTGGCGCGCCTCGGCCACCGGGTGCGCGTCGCGGTCGGTGGTCGGCAGGGATTGGGTCGGTAGCTGGATCACGGTCTATCGACCCTCCTGGTAGGTATCCACCTGCATGTACGCCGAGCGGCCCTCGGCATACTCCAGGTGCGAGAGCAGGAGGCGGCGCAGGCGCTCGCACTCCTCGGCGCAGGCCTGCGACGCCTGCTCGTGCAGGCGCTTCAGATGCTTCTTGGCCAGCAGCACGTCAGCGGCCAGCCCGGCCTGCGACGACATCGCCACCAGTTGTGCGCGGATCGCCAGGTCGACCTGTCCCATGGCTTTCCAGTCCTTGCGCTGCAGCGCCGCGCCCAGTCGTTCGTACAGCTGGAGCAGGCGCTGGCGGTCATCCACGGGTGGCACTGACGCCCTCCCAGCCTTCGCGCAGGATGCCCAGCAGGCGCACCACTTCGTCGATGCCGGCGACATCCAGCGAGATGCTCACGTCGGAGATCCGGTAGATGCAGTAGTCGTACAGGCGCGCCAGGCCCTGCACGGTCTCGCCGCCACCCTCGTAGTCGAGGGCGCCGTTGAGGCCATTGAGGATGTTCAGGCACTTCTCCAGGGAGCGGCCCTTCTGCTGGAAGCGCTTGTGCTCGATGTGCCCGCGGGCGCGGGCCAGTTCGTCGAGCAGGCCGTCGAACAGCACCAGCACCAGCTCATAGGGGGAGGACGAGGCGGCCTTGGATTCCAGGTCGATCATCCGGTAGCTGTCGTAGCTTTCGTTCATGCCGTAGGCGGTCATCCGAACATCCCGCTGGTCTGGTCCATCGACTGCATGGTCTGCATCATCGAGGTGTATTGCTTGAGGTAGCGCGCGTAGTAGGTGTCGTACTGCTTCTGCAGGTTGTCGTAGTCATCGTTGACCCGTTTCAGGCTGCTGTTGAGCGACTCCTTGCGGTTCTTCAGCACGCCGTTGACGCTGCTGGTGTAGAGCGACAGCGCCTTGTCGGTGCTGTCGAGCAGGTTGCCCTTGCCCATGAACAGCTTGTCCAGGCCTTCCGGGTCGGCGGCGATGGCCTTCTCGAAGCGCGTCGAGTCCAGGGTCAGCTTGCCGTTGCGGTCGGCACTGATGCCGAAGCTGATCAGGTTGGCGCCGCCGAAGGTGGTGCGCAGCATCTGGTTGAGGCTGTTCTCGATGGCCCGCACGCTGGAGTCGCCGGCCAGGGCGCCGCGGGAGTTGCCACTCTGGTCGCCCGAGGCGGTCAGGCTGTCGATCTGGCTGGCCAGGGCGTTGAATGCGTCGATGAAGGTCTGCACCTTCTTCTTCGTCTCGCCCTGGTCCTGGGAGATGGTCATGGAGATCGGCTGCTCGCCGGACTTCTGCGCCTGGGTGAAGGTGACGCTGACGCCATCGATGATGTTGTCGAAGGTGTTGCTGGCGTTGGTCAGCAGCATGCCGCTCTCGCCACCCAGGCGAACGCGGGCGTCCTGCGCCTTGGACAGCTCCTGCGGATTGCCGATGGCGGTCTCGAACGCGCTGTTGGTGCCGTCGGTGCCGCTCAGCGACAGGCTGATGGCGTTGGCCGCGCCGGATTTCTCCGCACCCAGCACCAGCGAGACCTGGCCGTTGCTGCGCACCAGGGTGGCTTTCACGCCGGTGTTGTCGGTGGCCTTGTTGATTGCCGCGGCCAGCTCGTCCATGGAGTTGGCGCCATCGCCATCGGTGTCGACCTTGCTCAGGTCGATGTCGAAGGACTTGCCGTTCTGGGTCAGGGTCAGGGTGCCCTGGGTGTCGATGTCGCTGGTCTGCAGGCCGGAGAACGACAGCTGATGGCTGGTGGCGAGCTGCTCGACGAAGAAATCGTAGCGGCCGGCCACGGCGCTCTTGCCGACGGTGGCGGTGAGGTAGCCGTCCTTGCTCAGCTTGGCGCTGTTGACCAGCATGCTGGTGTTGCTGCCGGTGGTGCCCTGCAGCCCTTTCACCGCGGTGGAGAAGGTCTTGAGCGCGGTTTCCAGCGAGGTCACGGCGGTCAGCTGGGCCTGGTACGACGCCTTGTTGCGGTCGGCCTTGTTCAGCCCGCTCTGCACATCGTAGGTCGCCAGCTGCTGGGCCATCTGTTTGACGTAATCGGAATCTATGGTCGCCATCTGAATCCACCTCTTTGGGTCGGAAGAGCAATTACGGTGCCAATGCCGGAAGTCCCGTCGTACGGGGCTTTGCGGATTTTTCGGGGAGAAGTTCCACTTCCGCCCGGCGGGCTCTGGCGCGCAGCGGGAAGCGGCATTTCCGCCTGCCGGCGCACGCCCTGATGCAGAGGAAAGGCGACCGTGGGGAGGGATTCGTTAAGGGGTTTCGGTGGGGGTTTTTCGTGAGCGACGACGGGATTGGGTGCCGTGCGGTTCGCGAGCAAGCTCGCTCCTACGAAGAGCACGCCGGCCTCAGCCTGTAGGAGCGAGCTTGCTCGCGAACAGCGTCCCGCCGCAGGTCAGTACAGCTGCCGCGAATACACCGGCTGTTCGCGCGGATCGCCCATCAGCTGGCTGAGGATGTCGTGGTGCATCGCCAGCAGCTTGCCGTTGCGCTCGTTGAGGCGCTTGCACTGGGCGGTCAGCTGGCCCAGCTGCAACCACTCCTGCTGGAGTTCCTCGCGGCGCGGCGGCTTGTAGTTGGATAGCAGCGTGCGCATGCCGTCGGCGTCCATCGGCAGGTGGAAGGCACGCAGCACGCGGCTGCGGCGCTGGGCGCGTGCGGCGACGGACTCGAGCAGTGCCTGGATGTCCGGGTTCAGCGCTTCGATCTGCGCGCTGTCGCGCGCCAGCAGGTGGCGATGGAGGTCCTGCAGGCGGTCGCGCAGCGCCAGGCAATCGCGGCCATCCTGCTGGATGTCCTGCTCGATTACCTGCAGCAGCCGCGCGCGCTGGGTCATGCGTCGCTGCCGCGATGGTAGGAGAGGATGCTGGTGGCGAGCACGCTGGTATCGCTGCCCAGCTCGCCGTTCATCAACGCGCGGCGGATTTCGGCGACGCGGTTCTGGTCCACGTCGGGCATGGCGCGCAGGGTTTCCTGCATCTCGTCCAGGCGCAGCGAATCGCTGACCGGCGCGCTCGCGCTGGTCTCCGCCACCGGGGCGACGCGCTCGCTGCGCGCACTCTTGGCGGACTCGCTGGTGGCCAGCGGGAGGCTGGTCAGTTGCCGGGTGATTTCCATGGTCGGTATCCGAATTTTTTGGGGCTTTCCCTCAGAGGGCGACCGCCTTCGAGGGAAACTTAAATGCTGTTTTACACAGGCCGAAGAGCCGGCGGATAACCGCAAGCGGTTATTCGCCCTACGACCCCGTGTAGGGCGCATGACGCGGAACGCGTTATCCGCCATTGCCTTCACCCCTGCGCCCGCCACCAGGACTGCGCGGCGAGGCCATCCTGGATCTTCTGTTCCTGCTGCGCCAGCTGCAGCTGCCATTGGCCGAGCTTGGCCTCGATCACCTGGGTCAGCACCTTTTCGCTACGCATGGCCGCCATCAGCTCGCCCTGGATACGCGCCAGGGCCTGTTCGGCGACCTCCAGCTCGCGGCGCTGCAACTGCAGCATCTTGTGCAACGTAGCTTTGTACTGCTGCTGGTTGTGCCGCTGCAGCGGCGTGCTGGTGGCCACGCTGAAGCCGCACAGGCGGTCCAGCCCGGTGATGTTGTTGCGGTAGCGCTGGCAGAGGTTCTGCTGGTAATTCACCCGCCCCAGCAGCTCGCGGACCTTGCCGCCGCGCACGTCGGCCAGGCGCCCGAGCATGTCGATCTGCGCTTTCATCAGCGGCCCCCGACGATGCTTTGCAGGGTGGCGACGCTGTTGACCAGTTCGGCGCCGTCGGCGGTCTCCTGGCGCAGGTAGCGCTCCAGCATCGGCGCCAGCTGCACGGCGCGGTCAGTCTTCACGTCCATGCCCGGCGTGTAGCCGCCCAGCGGGATCAGCTCGCGGATGCGCTCAAAGGTGCCGCTGAATTCCTTGAACTGGCGCGCCGCGGCGAGGTGCAGCGGGTCCGCCACCTGGCTCATGCAGCGACTGACCGAGGCGCCGATGTCGATGGCCGGGTAGTGCCCGACGTCCGCCAGCCGGCGCGACAGCACGATGTGCCCGTCGAGGATGGCACGGGCGCAGTCGACGATCGGGTCCTGGTGATCGTCGCCCTCGGCCAGCACCGTATAGATGGCGCTCAGGCTGCCTGTCTCGCCCTCACCGTTGCCGGCACTTTCCACCAGTTCCGGGAGCATGCCGAACACCGACGGCGGATAGCCCTTGGTGGCCGGCGGCTCGCCGAGGGCCAGGGCGATCTCGCGCTGGGCCATGGCGTAGCGGGTCAGGGAATCGACCAACAGCAGCACGTCCTTGCCCTGGTCGCGGAAATACGCGGCGATGCTGTGGCACAGCTCGGTGGCCTTCAGGCGCATCAGCGGTGATTCGTTGGCCGGCGCCACCACCACCACGGCTTTCTGCAAGCCTTCCGGGCCGAGGGAATGCAGGATGAATTCCTGCACCTCGCGGCCGCGTTCGCCGATCAGCCCGACCACCACCACATCGGCCTTGGTCTGCCGGGTGATCATCCCCAGCAGCACGCTCTTGCCCACGCCGCTGCCGGCGAACAGGCCGACGCGCTGGCCCTTGCCCAGAGTCAGCAGGCCATTGATGGCGCGCACGCCGACATCCAGCGGCTCGGACACCGGACGCCGGCGCAGCGGGTTCACCTGTGGCAGTTCGGTGGGTAGCGGGTGGCGGCCGGCTAGCTTGCCAAGGCCGTCCAGGGGTTCGCCGAGGCCGTTGACCACGCGCCCCAGCCAGGAATGATCGATGTGCAGCACGGCTTCGTCCGGCGCCGGGAAGACCCGCGAGCCAGAGGTCAGGCCGACGGGTTTCTTGAAGGGCATGAGATAGGTGATGTCCCGGTTGAAGCCGACCACCTGCGCTTCCAGGCGCTCGCCGTCGGCGACTTCCACGTAACAGCGCTGGCCGGTCATGCGCCGGCAGCCGAGGCTTTCCAGCAGCAGGCCGGAGACGCGCACCAGGCGACCGCTGACCCGCGCCAGCTGGACAGAGTCCAGCGAACGCAGCGCTTCTTCGAGCTTGAAGCCGTCGCCCAGGGCCATCTTCAGTCTTTGTCCTGCAAGTGCGTGCTCAGCGCTTCCATGCAGCTGTCCAGGCGCTGCTGGCAGCCGATGTCGGCTTCGGCCTGGGCGGTGACGACGCGGCATTCGCCCAGCGCCAGGCGCTCGTCCGGCACCAGCCGCCACCTGGCGGCGCGTTCGGGGTTCAGCTCGCGGATGCGCGCGCATTCTTCCGGGTTGAGCAGGATCTGCACCTCGCCCTGCTCGCCCGGCATGGCGGCCAGGGCCTCCTCGGCCAGGGTCAGCAGTTGCGTCGGGTTGAGCGTGAGCTCGACGCGGATGACCTGCTTGGCGACCTTCTGCACCAGCTCCAGCAGTTCTTTCTGGCGGCTGCGCTGGAAGGCCTGGTGGTACTCGCCGAAGGCCTCCGCGGCGGCCGAAAGCGGCGCGCTGGCTTCGTCGAATGCCTGGCGGCCGGCGGCGCGACCTTCCTCGCGGCCCTTGCGCAGGCCGTCCTGGCGACCGGCTTCGAAGCCTTCGCGCAGGCCGGCTTCACGGCCTTCGGCCACACCGTCCTGGTAGCCCTTCTCCAGGCCTTCCTGGAAGCCATCGGAGATGGCGCGCTGGCGCGCCGCCGGGTCGCTGTCCCAGCCGTGGTTGTCGGCGCTGGCGGTGGCGCAGCGCGGTGGGAAGCGGTACGGACGCCAGGCGCGGCTGTCGGCCTTGATGACTTTGATCGCCATGCCCGGTTACTCCACCGTCTGCTCGCGGAACAGCTGCACCTGCAGGTCGCCCTCGGCGGCCAGCTCGCGCACCACGCCCATGATGTCCTTGCGCACCTGCTCCACGCGGCTCAGCGGCACCGGCCCCTGGCGGCGGTTGATCGACTCCATCTGCTGCGCCTGGCGCTTGGGCATGGCGCCCTGGATGGCGCGGACCAGCTCGGGTTCGGCGCCCTTGAGGGCGACCACCCACTCGTCCAGCGGGATGACTTCGAGCAGGGTCTGCAGCACTTCCTGGTTCTGCCGGGAGAGGATGAAGAAGTCGTACATCTCGTCTTCGATCCTGCCGACCAGGTCGTCGTTGTGGGCGCGCAGCAGCTCGAACATCTGGTTACGGTCGCCCTTGAAGCGGTTCATGATGTCCGCCGCCTGCTTGACCCCGCGCACCTGCGAGCCCTGGGTGGAGAGCACGCGCAGGCTGCGGTCGATCAGCTGCTCCAGCTCGGCGATCACGTCGCTGTTCACCTCGCTGAGGTTGGCGATGCGGAACAGCAACTCGTCCTGGCGCTCGGCGGGCATCGCCTCGAGCACGTCGGTGGCCATGCCCGGCGGCAGGAAGGCGAGGAACACCGCCTGCATCTGCGCGTGTTCCTTGGCGATCAGCGCGGCGAACTGCTTGGGATCGATCCACTCCATGCGCGCCATCTTGGCGCGGATTTCCTCGCCGTAGATGCTGTCCAGCAGGTTGCGCGTGATGTCGCTGCCCAGCGCCTTGCCGAGCATGCCGGCGAGGTAGGAACGCGAGGCGCCCTTGATGCTGGACTGCAGCTTGTAGTCGTCGAAGAACCGGCCGATCACGTCGGAGACGGTGTTCTGCTTGACGTTGGACAGCCGCGCCATCGCCTGGCTGATGCTGACGATCTCCTCGCGGCTGAAGTTGCGCAGGATGCCCGCGGAGGCTTCGTCGCCCATGCTCAGCATGAGGATCGCCGCCTGTTCCAGGGAGCTCACGGCGCGCATCTGCGGGCCGCGCTTTTTCGTTTCTTCAGGCAGGCTCGTGTCGGTCATTGCGGCCAATCCAGTGCTTGATCACTTCCGAGACCCGTTCCGGGTCGTTCTTCGCCAGCATCTGCAGATGCTCGATCTGGTGCTCCAGGCCCGAGCCCGGCGCCGGCAGGCGGATTTCCGAGAGCGGGTTCAGCTCGCCGAGCACGTTCAGCCCGCCGACGCTCTCGCTGCCCAGCGCCAGGCGCCGCTCGGCGTCCAGGGCCAACGGATACTCGGCGCCGCCCTCGGACAGCTCGGCGGTAACCGTCGGCTGCGCGCGCTGAGTGAGGCTGCGCACCGCCGGGCGTACGCCGAACAGCAGGAACAGCAGCGCGATCAGGCCGAGCACCGTGTAGCGCACCAGCGATTGCAGCGCGCTGCTCTCCCACCAGCTGGCGCTGGACTCCTGCACCGGCGTGGCGGCGAAGGGGAACACGCTGACAGTGATCAGGTCGCCGCGCTGGGCGTTGAAGCCCACGGCGCTCTTGACCATGGTCTCGAGATCGGCGCGGGCCTTGTCGGTCCAGCCGCCCTCGGGCGCGGAGGAGGCGTTGATCACCACGGCGACGCTCTGCTGGCGCAGGGCGAAGGCCGGGTACTTGATGTGGGTGACGCTCTGGTCGAAGTCGTTCTGCCGGGTGGCTTCCTCGCGGGTCGAGGTCGCGGCCTTGTTGTCGGTGCTGGCGACCTTGCCGTTGCCCGGCGGGTTGCCATTGGCCTGGTTGTTGCCCTGGGCATTGTTCTGCCCTTGCTGTTGCGGCGGCGGTTCCGGCGGACGGTTGCTCAGCGAGCCGGGAACGCCGAGGGCGAGCTGGTCCAGCGTGCTCTCGTTGCGCAGCACTTCGCTGCGCAGGCGCGGAGCTTCGCCGTAGGCCTGCAGGGTTTCTTCCTTCTGGCTGAAGTCGATATCGGCGGACACGCTGATGCGGTAGTTGCCCAGGCCGAGCACCGGCGCCAGCACTTCCTCGACGTTGCCCACGGCCTTGCGCTGGTACTCGTCCACCGCCTGCCAGTTCTGCGAGGGACCGCCCACGCCGCTGATGCCGCGCGAGAGCAGCACGCCGTTCTGGTCGACCACGCTGACGTCTTCGGGTTTGAGCTGCGGCACGCTGCCGGCCACCAGGTTGACGATGGCGCCGACCTGTTCGGGGCTCAGCCGCTGGCCGGGCGCCAATTGCAGCAGCACCGACGCCTTGGCCGGGTCGCGCCGGCCGACCACGAAGGAATTGCTGTCTTCGCGGGCGACGTGCACGCGCGCCTGCTCGATCCCCTTCAGGCCCATGATGGTGCGGGCCAGCTCGCCTTCCAGGCTGCGTTTCAGGCGAACGTCCTGGAGGAAGTGGCTGGTGCCCAGCGGCTCGTCCTTGTCGAACAGCTCGTAGCCGGCCGGCATGGACACCTTCACACCCTTGGCGGCCAGCAGCATGCGGGCGCGCGCCAGGTCCTCCTCGCGCACCAGCACCTGGCCGCTCTGCGGGTGCAGGCGGTAGTCGAAGGCTTCGGCGTCCAGCACCTGCATCACGTCGGCGGCCGGGTATGCTTCGCCGGCGCCGTACAGCGGGCGGTAGGCACCCTGGTCGCGCCACAGGTAGAAGACCACCGCAGCGGCCAGCAGGGCGGCGCCCAGGGCGATGCCGAGCAGCCCAAGGCGAGGGTCGAGCTTGAGTTTGTCGAGCGGCAGGCGCCCTTTGAGATTCTGCAGCACTGTCAGTCCTTACAGCGGCATGCGGATGATGTCGTCGAAGGCGCCGGTGAGCTTGTTGCGCACCTGCAGCAGCGCGGAGAACGACACGCTGGCCTTCTGGCTCTGGATCATGGCGCCGACCAGGTCTTCGCTCTGGCCGCTGTCCACCGCGGCCATGGCGGCGCTGGACTTGTGCTGTTCGGCGTCCACCGCGCGCAGCGCCTGCTCGAAGCTCGCGCCGATGCCCTGTGCCGGCGCGTTGCCGGAGGGC
>NZ_JBGLYK010000180.1:0-12082 GCF_047304025.1 Pseudomonas sp. Pseusp97
CCTTTGCCGGGGCGCCCCCGCGCCTCCGGCGCCACACAAACCCCCGGGGTTATTTGCGGGCGTTAAAAAACCCTAACGGCCCGAACCCCGCGGGGTTGGGGGCCTTTCTGTCAGGGCGACTGCCGGCTTGAGCGTCAGCCGATCTTGGTACCGTGCGCCTGTTGGTCGGCGTGGTACGAGGAGCGCACCAGCGGGCCGGAAGCCACGTTCTTGAAGCCCATCTTCTCGCCTTCCTCGGCGAACCAGGCGAAGGTGTCAGGGTGGACGAAGCGCTGCACCGGCAGGTGGTTGCGCGAGGGCTGCAGGTACTGGCCAAGGGTCAGCATGTCGATGTCGTGCTCGCGCATGCGCTGCATGACTTCGATGACTTCCTCGTCGGTCTCGCCCAGGCCGAGCATCAGGCCGGACTTGGTCGGCACGTGCGGGACCATCTGCTTGAACTTCTGCAGCAGGTCCAGCGACCACTCGAAGTCGGAGCCCGGGCGGGACGACTTGTACAGGCGCGGCACGGTTTCCAGGTTGTGGTTGAACACGTCCGGCGGTTCGTTGGCGGTGATTTCCAGGGCGATGTCCATGCGGCCGCGGTAGTCCGGGACCAGGGTTTCCAACTGCACGCCGGGGGACAGCTTGCGGATCTCGCGCAGGCAGTCGGCGAAGTGCTGGGCGCCGCCGTCGCGCAGGTCGTCACGGTCCACCGAGGTGATCACCACGTACTTCAGGCGCAGGTCGGCGATGGCGATGGCGAGGTTGGTCGGCTCGTCGACATCCAGCGGCTTCGGACGGCCGTGGCCGACGTCGCAGAACGGGCAGCGACGGGTGCAGATGTCGCCCATGATCATGAAGGTCGCGGTGCCGCCGGAGAAGCACTCGCCCAGGTTCGGGCAGGAGGCTTCCTCGCAGACGCTGTGCAGCTTGTGCTTGCGCAGCAGCTGCTTGATGCGGTCGACCTCGGGGGAAACGGGGATGCGCACGCGAATCCAGTCGGGCTTCTTCGGCAGCTCTTCGGTGGGAATGATCTTCACCGGAATGCGCGCGACCTTCTCGGCGCCGCGCAGCTTGACACCGACTTCCACCTTGCCCGGCTTGGCGGCCGGGGCGGCCTGGCCGGAATTCTCCACAACAGTGCTCATCTAGGTTGGATCCCGCCCGTTAGGGTCTTCTGTGCCGCGTAGCCAAGGCGTTCGACGAGTTCGCCACGCAGGCGCTCGCGCACATCGGCCAATGCGATGGGGCCGGCCAGCTGGCTCAGCTGGGTCATGGCCATGCCTGCGTAACCGCAGGGATTGATGCGTCGAAAGGGTTCCAGGTCCATGTCCACGTTCAGTGCCAGGCCATGGAAGGAGCGGCCATTGCGGATGCGCAGGCCGAGGGATGCGATCTTCGCGCCGTCCACGTAGACGCCCGGAGCGTCGGGTTTGGACACAGCGGTGACGCCATAGCTATCCAGCAGGCCGATGAGGCTCTGCTCGATGCGCGAGACGAGGTCGCGCACGCCGATGCCGGAGCGGCGCACGTCGAGCATCAGGTAGGCGACCAACTGGCCGGGGCCGTGGTAGGTCACCTGGCCGCCGCGGTCGACCTGGACGACCGGGATGTCGCCGGGGAACAGCACGTGCTCGGCCTTGCCGGCCTGGCCCTGGGTGAACACGCGCTCGTGTTCGAGCAGCCAGACTTCATCGGGCGTAGCGGCTTCGCGCTCGGCGGTGAAGCGCTGCATGGCGTGCCAGGTCGGCTCGTAAGGCAGGATGCCCAGCTCACGAAAGCCCAGCGTTTCGCCCATCAGAGCACCATGTGGACGCGGCCGGTGGCGCGCAGGTCTTTGTGGATGTTCTGCAGTTGGTCGACGCCGGTGGCGGTGATCAGCACCTGCACGGACAGGAAGCGGCCGTTGCGGCTGTCGCGGCTGACCAGGGTGGTGATGTCGAGGTCCGGCGCGTGGCGCTGGATGACTTCGATGACCAGGTCGGAGAAGCCTTCGCCGGCATCGCCGATGACCTTGATCGGGTAGCGTTCGCAGGGGAACTCGATCTTCGGCGCGGGTTGTTCGCTGGTGTCGACGGAATCAGGGGTGTCAGTCATGGCTCTCGCGGGCGGATGGCCCGCCTCCGCATGAGCGTCCGGGATCGGGACGCTCCGGGTGGATCGGACGACGAATGCCGGGCCACGCAATGGCCGGGCAGTCGCAGGCGGGCATTTTACCCGAGTTTGCGAGCGCGCGGGCAGGTCAATCCCGGCCTTGTATACAAAAGTGCAAGGCCGGGACCGGCGGTCAGTTGAACAGACCGTAGAAGAACATGCGCAGGCTGTCCCAGATACGGCGGAAGAAGCCACCTTCTTCCACGGCGTTCAGGGCGACCAGGTCGGAGGTGCGCACGACCTTGTCGTTCAGCTTGACCTCGACCTTGCCGATGACCTGGCCCTGCTGGATCGGCGCGACCAGGTTGGGCTCGACGACCATGTTGGCCTGCAGCTGCTTGAGCTGGCCGCGCGGCACGGTCATGGTCAGGTCTTCGGACAGGCCGGCTTTGACTTCGTGCTCGGAGCCTTTCCAGACCATGGCCTTGGTCAGCTCGGCGCCCTTCTTGTAGAAGGTCTGCGATTCGAAGAAGCGGAAGCCGTAGGTCAGCAGCTTCTGGGTCTCGGCGGCGCGGGCCTGCTCGCTGTTGGTGCCGAACACCACCGCGATCATGCGCTGGCCGTCACGCACGGCGGAAGCCACCAGGCAGTAGCCGGCTTCGTCGGTGTGGCCGGTCTTCAGGCCGTCGACGGTCTTGTCGCGCCACAGCAGCAGGTTGCGGTTGGGCTGCTTGATGTTGTTCCAGAAGAACTCTTTCTGCGCGTAGATGGCGTAGTGGGTCGGCTCGCCGTAGATGATGGCGCGGGCCAGGATGGCCATGTCCTTGGCGGACGAGTAGTGGTCCGGGTTGGGCAGGCCGGTGGCGTCCATGAAGTGGGAGTTGGTCATGCCCAGCTTCTGCGCGGTGGTGTTCATCATGTCGGCGAAGGCGTCTTCGCTGCCGGCGATGTGCTCGGCCAGGGCGACCGAGGCGTCGTTGCCCGACTGGATGATGATGCCGTGCAGCAGGTCGCTCACCGAGACCTGGGAGCCGACCTTGATGAACATGCGCGAGCCGCCGGTGCGCCAGGCGTGTTCGCTGACGGTCACCAGGTCGGATTCGGCGATGCGGCCGCCTTCGATTTCCTTGGTGGCGATGTAGGCGGTCATCAGCTTGGTCAGGCTGGCGGGCGGCAGGCGCTCGTCGCCGGCGTTCTCGACCAGGATATTGCCGCTGGCGCCGTCCATCAGCACCCAGGCCTTGGCCGCGAGCTGCGGGGCGGCGGGAACGACTTCAGCTGCCCAGCTGGCCACGGGGGCGCTGAACAGCACGAGCAAGGACAGGCGTTTGGCGAAGTTGAAGATGTTCATCCGTCTCTCTGGGGTTCACTAATGGTCAAACAATCCCCTTGGGGGGAACTCGGGTGCCGCGGCCTCTGGCGGGCCGCTGCGGCGCGTGCGGTGGAATCTCAGTCCAGGCGCACGAGCTTGGGTTGGCCAAGGTTGGCCACGCGGATGCTGTCCTGCATCCTGCTTGCTTCATCCTGCGTTCCGATCGGCCCCAGGCGTACCCGGTACAAGGTCTGCTGGTTGACCACGACCGAGCTGATAAAGGATTTCGCCCCCGTCAGGCCGCCGACCTTCTCCTTGAGAAGCTCCGCAGCGTCCGGGTTGGCGAAGGCACCCACCTGGAGATACAGGCCATCGGCTGGTAATGAAGCGTTTTTTTTTGAGTCGATCTGGACCGGCGCCACGGGTGCGGCGTGCTGCGCCGGCGGCGGGGTGTAGGTTTCGATGGGTTGGGCCATGGAGACCGCCTGCGGCTGCGCAGCGGCAGGCTGCGAGGCCATCTTCGGCAGCGCCATGATCATCGGCGGCTGCTTGCCCTGGGCGGCCCACCAGCGGTCGGGGTCGATGCCCTCGACCTTGACGTGGGCGGTACCGGTCTCGGCGTAGCCGAGCTTCTTGGCGGCGGCGAAGGACAGGTCGATCACCCGGTCGGAGTAGAACGGGCCGCGGTCGTTGACGCGGACGATGACGCTCTTGCCGTTGTCCAGGTTGGTCACGCGCACGTAGCTGGGCAGCGGCAGGGTCTTGTGCGCGGCGGTCATGCCGTACAGGTCGTACTGCTCGCCGTTGGCGGTGGCCTGGCCGTGGAACTTGGTGCCGTACCAGGAGGCGGTGCCGACCACGCTGTAGGTGTTCGCGTTGTTCAGCGGGTAGTAGGTCTTGCCCAGCACGGTGTAGGGGTTGTTCTTGAACGGCCCGTTGTGCGGCATCGGCACGGCATCGGGGATGCGCGAGACGTCGACATCCCACCAGGGCGCGCCGTCGCGGTGCGGACGGTTGTAGTCGTAGGGCCCGGAAATGCCGCTGCTGACCTGTGGCTGGGGCTGCGGCGCGCGGTTGCCGGTGCAGCTGGCGAGGAACAGGGTGCTCAGGCCAACGCAGGCGGCCAGCGACCAGAGGCCGGGACTTGCGATTCGCTTGCTCAATGGACACCTCGCGCCTTGGCGATCTCGCCGGCCAGCTGATGCACCGCCATGGCGTACATGGCGCTGCGGTTGTAACGGGTGATCACGTAGAAGTTCGGCAGGCCGACCCAGTATTCGGTGCCCTGCGCGCCTTCCAGGCGCATGGCGGTGACCATCAGGTCGTCGCGGATCACGTCATGGGTGCGCCAGCCCTGGGAGCGTAGCTGACCGAGGTTCATCTGCGGCTCCAGGCCCTGGGTGAGCGCGTCCTCGGCGGTGGAGGTGCCGATTTCCGCCTGCGACACCACCGGCTCGCCGGTGTGCCAGCCGTGCTGCTTGAAGTAGTTGGCGACGCTGCCGATGGCATCGGTGGGGTCGCTCCAGATATTGATGTGGCCGTCGCCGTCGAAATCCACGGCATAGGCGCGGAAGCTGCTCGGCATGAATTGCGGCAGGCCCATGGCGCCGGCGTAGGAGCCGGTCAGGCTGAGCGGGTCGACCTGCTGTTCGCGGGCCAGCAGCAGGAACTGCTTGAGTTCCTTGCGGAAGAAGTCGGCGCGCGGCGGGTAGTCGAAGCCCAGGGTGGACAGCGCGTCCATCACCTTGAAGTTGCCGGTATTGCGGCCGAAGAAGGTCTCGACGCCGATGATGGCGACGATGTACTGGGCCGGCACGCCGTATTCCTGCTCGGCGCGGGCCAGGGCCTCGGCGTTCTGGTTCCAGAAGTCCACGCCGCGGTTGATGCGCGCGTCGGTGACGAAGATCGGGCGGTATTCCTTCCAGGTCTTCACCCGCTCGGCCGGGCGGGAGATGGCGTCGAGGATGGACTGCTTGCGCTCCACGTCGTGAAAGAGGCCCATGAGCTGTTCGCCGGCAAAGCCGTAGTCACGGGTCATTTCGCTGACGAACTCGGCGACCTGGGGCGAACCATCGTAGTCGCCCGCGGCAGCGGCGCCGGACATGCCGATCGCCCCCGCGATTCCGACCCAATGCACCCCCCTGGCAGCCCAGGCGCGCAGTACTTGCATTCCTTTCTTCACTCTTGTCATCAAACCTGGGCGATCCACTTCCGGTGGGTGTGGATCGACATCAAGACGCCGAACCCTGACATCAGGGTCACCAGCGAAGTTCCGCCATAACTAATGAAGGGCAGCGGCACCCCCACCACTGGCAACAATCCGCTGACCATACCAATGTTGACGAACACATACACGAAGAAGGTCATGGTGATGCTGCCGGCGAGCAGTTTGCCGAACAGCGTCTGCGCCTGCGCCGTGATCACCAGCCCCCGGTAGATCACCAGCAGGTACAGCACCAGCAGCAGGCAGACGCCGACCAGGCCGAACTCTTCGCCGAGCACGGCAATGATAAAGTCCGTGTGGCTTTCGGGCAAAAAATCCAGATGGGACTGCGTCCCCAGCAGCCAGCCCTTGCCGAACACGCCGCCCGAGCCGATGGCCGCCTTGGACTGGATGATGTTCCAGCCGCTGCCCAGCGGGTCGCTCTCCGGGTCGAGGAAGGTCAGCACGCGCTGCTTCTGGTAGTCGTGCATGACGAAGTACCACATGCCCACGGCCACCGGCACGGCGGCCGACACCGCCATGATGATCCAGCGCCAGCGCAGGCCGCCGACGAACAGCACGAAGGCGCCGGAGGCCAGCACCAGCATCGCGGTGCCCAGGTCCGGCTGCTTGAGGATCAGCACGAAGGGCACCACGATCAGCGCCAGGCCCACCACGCTGTGCTTGAAGCCGGGCGGCAGGGCGCGCTTGGACAGGTACCAGGCGATGGTCATGGGCATCAGCAGCTTCATGAATTCCGCCGGCTGGAAGCGGATCACCCCGGGAATGTTGATCCAGCGGGTCGCGCCCATGGCGTTGTGGCCCATCACGTCCACCACCACCAGCAACGCCACGCCGATGAGGTAGCCCAGCGGCACCCAGCGGGCGAGGAAGCGCGGCTCGATCTGCGCCAGCACGAACATCGCGCCCAGGCCCATGCCGAAGGACGATGCCTGCTTGATCAGCAGGTCCAGGCTCTTGCCGCTGGCGGAATAGAGGACGAACAGGCCGACCGAGCCGAGGGTCAGCAGCAGCAGAAGCAGCAGGCCGTCGATGTGCAGGCGCTGGAGCAGCGTGGAGCGCCGCTTCATCACATCTTCGCTGGACAGCGTGCGGTCGAAATTACCGTTCATGGTCATGGTTTGGGCGCCTCCGCCGTGGCCTGCGGTGCGTATTCGGGCTTGAGCTTGCCGGTCTCGTCGAGCAACCAGGCGTCGGTCACGGCCTTGAGCACGGGAGCGGCGACGCCGGAGCCGGACTCGCCGTTCTCCACCATCACCGCCACGGCGATCTGCGGGTTGTCCGCCGGGGCGAAGCCGACGAACAGGGCGTGGTCGCGGTGACGCTCGAGCAGCTTGGAACGGTTGTACTTCTCGCCCTGCTTGATCGCCACGACCTGCGCCGTACCGGACTTGCCGGCGATGCGGTAGACGGAGGTGGCGCCGACCTTGTGGGCGGTACCGCGGGCCCCGTGGACCACCTGCTGCATGCCGTAGTCCACCAGGTTCCAGTTGTTCGGGTCCTTGAGCTTGATGTCCGGCATCGGGTCCTCGTCGACCGGCGGCTTGCCGTCGATGGTCTTGGCCAGGTGCGGACGGATCCACTTGCCCTTGTTGGCCAGCAGCGCGGTCATCTGCGCCAGCTGCAGCGGCGTGGCCTGCATGTAGCCCTGGCCGATGCCGAGGATCAGGGTCTCACCGGGGAACCAGGCCTGCCGGCGCAGCGCGCGCTTCCACTGGCGCGACGGCATCAGGCCTTCGGCCTCGCCGAACATGTCCAGGGCGACGCGCTGGCCGAAGCCGAATTCGCTCATGTAGTCGTGCAGGCGGTCGATCCCCAGCTTATGCGCCAGGTCGTAGAAGTAGGTGTCGTTGGAGCGCATGATCGCCGTTTCCAGGGTCACCCAGCCGTCGCCCGTGCGGTTCCAGTTGCGGTACTTGTGGTCGTAGTTCGGCAATTGGTAGTAGCCGGGGTCGAACACGCGGCTGGTGGGCGTCACCACGCCGGCGTCGAGACCGGCGATGGCCACCGCCGGCTTTACCGTCGAGCCCGGCGGGTACAGGCCGCGCAGCACGCGGTTGTACAGCGGGCGGTCCTCGGAATCGCGCAGGGCCGCGTAGTCCCTGAAGCTGATGCCGGTGACGAACAGGTTGGGGTCGTAGCTCGGCTGGCTGACCATGGCCAGCACATCGCCGGTGGACGGCTGGATCGCCACGATGGCGCCGCGCCGGCCGGCCAGCGCGGCTTCGGCGGCGGCCTGCAGCTTGCTGTCGATGCTCAGCACGATGTCCCGGCCGGATACCGGCTCGGTGCGCTTGAGCACGCGCAGGACGCGGCCACGGGCGTTGGTCTCGACTTCCTCGTAACCCACGGTGCCGTGCAGCGCGTCTTCGTAGAATTTTTCCACGCCGGTCTTGCCGATGTGGTGGGTGCCCGAATAGGCCACCGGGTCGAGCTTCTTCAGTTCCGCCTCGTTGATCCGTCCGACATAGCCGACCGAGTGGGCGAAGTGCTCGCCCAGCGGGTAGTGGCGGACGAATTGCGCGGCCACGTCGACGCCGTTGAGGCGGTACTGGTTCACTGCGATGCGGGCGATCTGCTCCTCGGACAGCTCGAACATGATGGGCACCGGCTCGAACGGCCGGCGCCCCTGCTTCATGCGCTTCTCGAAGATGGCCTTGTCTTCCTCGGTGAGGCCGAGGATGTCCACCAGGGTCTTGAGCGTTTCCTGCAGGTTCTCGGTACGCTCGCGGGTGATGGTCAGGCTGAAGCTGGGACGGTTGTCGGCGATGATCACCCCGTTGCGGTCGAAGATCAGCCCGCGATTGGGCGGAATCGGCTGCACGTGGACGCGGTTGTTCTCCGACAGCGTCGAGTGGTAGTCGTACTGCGTCACCTGCAGGTGATACATGCGCGCCACCAGCACCAGGGCGAGCAGGAAGATCGCCACCCCGCCGACGATGACGCGGGCGCGGACCAGACGGGCGTCCTTCTCGTGGTCCTTGAGCTGTATCGGCTGCGGCATCGAAAACGGCTACGACTACTTGTGGTAGGGGTGCCCGGACAGAACCGTCCAGGCGCGGTAGATCTGCTCGCCGACCAGGATCCGCACCAGCGGGTGCGGCAGGGTCAGCGGCGACAGCGACCAGCGCTGCTCGCTGCGCGCGCAGACCTCCGGCGCCAGGCCTTCCGGCCCGCCGACCATGAGGTTGACGGTGCGCGCGTCCAGGCGCCAGCGGTCGAGCTCCTGCGCCAACTGGGGGGTGCTCCAGGGCTTGCCTTCGACTTCCAGGGTGACGATGCGTTCCCCAGGCTGGACCTTGCTCAGCATGGCCTCGCCTTCCTGGCGGATCAGCCGCGCCACGTCGGCATTCTTGCCGCGCGTGTTGAGCGGGATTTCCACCAGTTCCAGGGACAGCTCAGAGGGCAGGCGCTTGACGTACTCCGCCCAGCCCTCTTCCACCCAGCGCGGCATGCGCGAGCCGACCGCGATCAGACGCAGACGCACGGCGGGCTTACTCGGCGCTGTGCGAGGCGCGGCTCTGCTCGGCGCCCTGCCACAGGCGCTCGAGGTCGTAGAACTGGCGGGTGGCCGGCTGCATGACATGGACCACGACGTTGGCGAGGTCGATCAGGACCCACTCGCCGCCTTCCTGGCCTTCGCTGCCGATCGGGCGCACGCCCTGTTCCTTGACCTTCTCCAGGACGTTGTCGGCCAGCGATTTGACCTGACGGCTGGAGGCACCGGTGGCGATGACCATGGTGTCGGTGATGCTGGTCTTGTCGCGCACGTCGATGACGACGATGTCCTGCGCCTTGAGATCTTCCAGGGCAGCGATGGTCAGTTCGACCAGTTGTTCGGTTTGCATGTATGACTCTCTAGCTTGATCAGTGGGGCGCCTGGTACAGGCCGTGCGCCTCGATATAGTTCAATACCGCATCCGGCACCAGGTAGCGCACCGAGCGCCCCTGCGACAGGAGTTGGCGGATCTGGGTGGCGGATACTGCCAGCGGCGTCTGCCAGACGAAGGTGATCTGACCGGCGGGGCCGGTCATCGCCTTCGGGTCGGCAACACTGCGCGCCGCCAGCAGGTCGCGCAGGTCTTCCGGCGGCTCGCTGTCGGCATCCGGGCGCTGCAGCACGACGATATGACAGTGCTCCAGCAACTCTTCCCAGCGATGCCAGGTCGGCAGGCCGCAGAAAGCGTCCCAGCCGACCAGCAGGAACAACTGGTCCTGCTCATCCAGCTCCCCACGCAACGACTCCAGGGTGTCGATGGTGTAGGAGGGTTTGTCACGCTTCAGCTCGCGGTCATCGACCACCAGCGGGGCCACGCCGGCGACTGCCAGCTCGACCATCGCCATCCGCTGCTCCGGTTTCACCTGGGGGGTGTCGCGGTGCGGCGGGCGGAAGTTGGGGATCAGGCGCAACTCGTCGAATTCGAACTGCTCGGCCATCTCCAGCGCACTGCGCAGGTGACCGATGTGCACCGGGTCGAAGGTGCCGCCGAACAGACCGACCCGACGGGAACGCGCCTTGTTCATCAGGTCCGCACGTGTCCGTCGCCGAACACCACGTATTTCTCGCTGGTCAGGCCTTCCAGGCCGACCGGGCCGCGGGCGTGCAGCTTGTCGGTGGAGATGCCGATCTCCGCGCCCAGGCCGTACTCGAAGCCATCGGCGAAGCGGGTCGAGGCGTTGACCATGACCGAGGCCGAGTCCACTTCGGTGAGGAAGCGGCGAGCATCGGTGAAGTTCTCCGTGATGATTGCGTCGGTGTGTTGCGAGCCGTAGGTATTGATGTGCTCGATGGCCGCGTCGAGGCCGTCGACGATGCGGATCGACAGGATCGGCGCGTTGTACTCGGTGCGCCAGTCTTCCTCGGTGGCTTCCAGCACGTCGGCGCCCAGCAGCGCGCGGGTGGCGGCGTCACCGCGCAGCTCGACGCCCTTGTCGCGGTAGATGGCGGCCAGCGGCGGCAGCACGCGGTCGGCGATGCCGGCATGCACCAGCAGCGTTTCCATGGTGTTGCACGGCGCGTAGCGCTGGGTCTTCGAGTTGTCGGCGACGCGGATGGCCTTGTCGAGGTCGGCGGCGACGTCGATGTAGACGTGGCAGATGCCGTCCAGGTGCTTGATCACCGGGACCTTGGCATCGCGGCTGATGCGCTCGATCAGGCCCTTGCCGCCGCGCGGAACGATGACGTCCACGTACTCGGGCATGCTGATCAGCGCGCCGACGGCGGCGCGGTCGGTGGTTTCCACCACCTGCACGGCGCTGGCCGGCAGGCCGGCTTTGGCCAGACCGGTCTGGATGCACGCGGCAATCGCCTGGTTGGAGTGGATCGCCTCGGAACCGCCGCGCAGGATGGTCGCGTTGCCCGACTTCAGGCACAGGCTGGCGGCGTCGATGGTCACGTTCGGCCGGGATTCGTAGATGATCCCCACCACGCCCAGCGGCACGCGCATCTTGCCCAGCTGGATGCCGGACGGCACGTAGCGCATGTCGCGGATCTCACCGATGGGGTCCGGCAGCGAGGCGACCTGGCGCAGGCCTTCGATCATGTCGTCGATGCGCGCCGGGGTCAGGGCCAGGCGGTCGAGCATGGCTGGCTCCAGACCGTTGGCACGGCCATTGGCCAGATCCTGTTCGTTGGCTTCGGTCAGCTGGGCGCGGGCAGCGTCCAGGGCATCGGCTGCGGCCAGCAGGGCTTGGTTCTTCTGCGCGGTCGTGGCGCGCGCGACAACGCGCGACGCTTCACGGGCGGCGCGGCCCAGGCGGCTCATATAGTCGAGAACGGACTCGGTCATGATCTAACGCGTCTGCGTGAGGGAAATGCGCAAGTATAGCGGGAGCGCCCCCTCAGCGACCAGCCGCAGCAGCCGGCCGGTCGGCGACGCGCTTCGCGTAACGCCGATGCCCGCCATCCCCCGCCCAGCGGTTACATCCCGCACTCCCCGACCCGCTCTGCCGCCCGAAGGTTGGGTAAACAAATTCGTATCCGCTGTTTACCTTGCAAGCATGGCTCATTGCCCCCGCCGTATTTGTATTGCCAGGGACGCGCGCCAGGAAAGAACAACAAGAGGCGGTCCACCGCCGGAGAACTGCCATGCGCTATCGCACCGATTACAGCGCCCAGTCCCTGACCGCCGCCCCGGCGGTGCTGGAACTGGACGGTTGGCAACTGCACTACCAGGCCTTCTCTTCGCAAGAGGATGACCCCCGCCCGCCGGTCCTGCTGCTGGGCGGCGCGTTCCAGAGCTTCCGTTCCTTCGCCAGCGAGGTTTCGGAGCTGCTCGCCGGGCACCCGGTGATCCTGCTCGACCTGCCCAGCCAGGGCGGCAACCTGCAACTGGCGCCGCAGTTGAGCCTGGAGGACCTGGCCGACCTGATCGCCGCCTTCGCCGAAACGCTGCAACTGCCGCCATTGATGCCCATCGGCCTGTCCTACGGCTCGGCCCTGGCCGCGCTGTTTGCCGCCCGCCATCCGG
>NZ_JBGLYK010000181.1:0-12038 GCF_047304025.1 Pseudomonas sp. Pseusp97
ATTCCCATGGCCATGTGTTGCGGCCGCCCACTGATAGCCTGCCCCCGGATGGCGGGGCGGGGGGTGGCGACACCCCCGGCCCCGCGCTTTTTTGACCGGGATGGAAAACGGATGTCCGACGATTTCAACTTCGCCTCGCCACCCTTCGACCAGCTCCGCCCGGTGCAGCGCGAACAGCTGCGCGACGCGCTGAGCGTGGGCTACTACACGGTGGGCGAAGTGCTGCTCGAAGCCGGCGCGCCGGTGCCCTGCCTGTTCATCCTGATGAAGGGCGTGATCGAGGAGCGCGGCGAGGACGGCAAGCTCTTCGCCCAGTACGGCGCCGAGGACCTGTTCGACGTGCGCGGGCTGTTCTCCGGCAGCAGCAAGCACCGCTACCAGGCGGTGGAAGAAAGCATCGTCTATGAGCTGCCCGCAGCCGTCTTCCATCAGCTGTGTGCGGACAATCCGCCCTTCGCCCGTTTCTTCCGCGCGGACCTCGCCAGCAAGCGCCAACTGGAACGCCGCGATGGGCAGAACCTCGCCGAATTCATCCTCACCCGCATCGCCCGCGAACACCTGCTGCCGGCCATCGAAGTCGAGCCGGGCCTGCCCCTGGGTGACGCGGCGCGCCTGCAACTCAGCCGTGGCGCCGACGCGCTGCTGGTGCGCGAGGACGGCGCGCTGGGCATAGTCACCCGCACCGACCTGATGACCGCGCACTTCCGCGACGGCTTCAGCGAGGCGCAACCCATCGGCCCGCTGGCGCACCGCCCGTTGAGCCACGTCGAACTGGGCGACTTCCTCTTCGACGCCATGATCCTCATGACCCGCCAGCGCATCGAACGGGTGGCGGTATGCGAGGAGGGCAGGGTGGTCGGTCTGCTGCACCTGACCCAGGTGCTCAGCCTGTTTTCCACCCATTCCCACGTGCTGGCGCTGCGCATTGCCCGCGCCGAAAGCGAGGCCGAGCTGCGCGCCGCCGCCGAGACCCTGCACACGCTGATCGCGACCCTGGCCGGCAATGGCATCCGCCTGCGTTTCATCATGCAACTGGTCAGCGCGCTCAACGAACAACTGCTCGAACGCCTCTTCGAACTGCAGGTGCCGCCAGTCCTGCGCGGACGCTGTTGCCTGCTGGTAATGGGCAGCGAAGGGCGCGCGGAACAGTTGCTGAAGACCGACCAGGACAATGCACTGATCCTGGATGACGGCCTGCCGGTGGAGCAGGGCCTGTTGCTGATGCAGCGCTTCACCGCCGCGCTGCTGGAATTCGGATATCCACCCTGTCCCGGCGGAGTCATGGCGAGCCGGCCGGACTGGTGCAAGCCCTTGTCGCAGTGGCAGCGCGAGTTGCGCGAGCTGCCGCTGCAAGGTCGTCCCGAGCAGCTGATGCGCCTGTCGATCCTCGCCGATGCCTGGCCGGTGGCGGGCAATCGGCGACTGTTCGACAGCCTGCGCGAATGCCTGAGCGACCTGGCCGGCGACAGCGGTCGCTGGATGAGCGAGCTGGCCTTGCCGGCGCTGCAGTTCGACACGCCGCTGACCTTCCTCGGCCAGTTGAAGACCCAGAACGCGCACCTGGATGTGAAGCGTGGCGGCATCTTCCCCATCGTCCACGGCGCCCGCGTGCTGGCCGTGCGCGAAGGACTGGACGAGCGCGGTACGCTCGGCCGCCTCGCCGCCCTGAAAGCGCTCGGTGTGCTGGATGCATCGCTGGTCGACAACCTGATCGAATCCTTCGAGCTGTTCCTCCAGCTGCGCCTGCGCCAGCAACTGGACGGCCAGCGCGACGGCCGCGAACAAGGCCTCGATGTTTCCCGCCTGAGCCGTCACGAGCGCGATCTACTGCGCTTCGGCCTGCACACGGTGAAGAAGTTCAAGCAGAGCCTGACCCGCCAGTTCCACCTGGAGACCCGATGAACGCCTGCGTCGCTGCACCCGCTCCGCACTGGTCCGCCTGGCGTCGTCGCCTGTACTGGTGGCGTCACGACCCGGCGGAAGCGGAAGAGCTGGTGTCGCTGGACCTGGAAACCACCAGTCTCGATCCGCGCAAGGCCGACATCCTCAGCATCGGCGCCGTGGTGATCCGCCATGGCAAGCTGATCCTCGGCGAGCGCCTGGAACTGCTGGTGGAGCCGCCGCCGTCGCTGGACGGCGAGTCCATCCGCATCCACAAACTGCGCCGCGCCGACCTGGAAGGCCAACTACCGCTGGCGGAGGCGCTGCGCCGCGTTCAGGCATTCGTCGGTGACCGGCCGCTGCTGGGCTACTACCTCTCGTTCGACGTCGCCGTGCTGCGCCGGCATCTGCGCGAGCAGCTCGACGCCCGGCTGGACAACCCCCGGGTAGAGGTCTCTGAGATCTACCACCGCAAGATGAGCCGGCGCTTCCCCGACCTGCACCTGGACCTGCGCTTCGACACCCTGGCGCGCAACCTGGACATCCCCATCGAAGGCCGCCACACCGCCATCGGCGATGCGCGCACCGCCGCGCTGATGTTCCTGCGCCTGCGCAAGGGCTCGTTGCCCCGCGACCTTGGCTGATTCCTGGCTCGCGCAGATTCTTTGAATCTTCCGGTAACCGTCTCGGTCGGTATCTACAAGCGCTGGCCACTCGCACCCCGCGAGCCATCGCCCCTCGTCGACTGAAAAGAGGAGAGACGATATGGGACTCGGGACAATCCTGTTGATCATCCTGATCTTGATGCTGATCGGCGGCCTGCCGGTCTTCCCCCACTCGCGTAACTGGGGTTACGGCCCCTCCGGTGTGATCGGCGTGCTGCTGGTCGTGCTGCTGGTGTTGTTGTTGCTCGGACGGATCTGAGCCTGGCTGGAGCACCCTCTCCCTAACCCTCTCCCTGAAGGGAGAGGGGACTGGTTCGCTGCCGGCTGAAGCTGATGTGTCAGGCGATGCGGATAGCTCCCTCTCCCTTCAGGGAGAGGGCGGGGGGAGAGGGCATAGGCTCGCGCGGAATTTCCAGGGGGAACCAGAAGCGGAACCGCTTGCTCCTCGCTCCGGCGGGTATCGGCTTTCTCCACATCCGTCACAGCGCCGATACGCCACAGGGTGATTCGTCGCACAGCCCGTCGGGAATGCCTGTACTAACATACTGGGCCTTTGCCATCAGGGAGTCGTAGGGATGCTGGGCGTTGTACTGGTCGTGCTGGGCGTCGTGTGGTTGCTCCTCCAGTGCGGGCTGGGCCTGCCGCCGCTGGCCGAAGCCATGACCCTGGACCCGGTGGCCAACCCGGACCGCTATTGGCAGTTCGCCTTCCTCGGCCCGGCCCTTCCGGTGGCACTGGGCGTGTTCATGTTGCGCTACCGCATCAGCGGCTTCGCCCAGCTCAAGCGCGAGCGCATCAACTGCGCCGCTCACCTGCTCGTTTCCGCCGGCATCGCCCTGGTGCTGGGCAAGCTCTGCGTGCTCCTCCAGGCCTGATCGCAGCGCCTGCGCAGCGCTAGTGCGCCGGCGGTTTGCCAGGGGCATTCAGCGCCCTGATTTCACCGCTGGAAGCGGAAAGCCTTGGTTACACTTCGGCCCACAGTCGTCGACAGAAGTTGTCGATCACCCGTCCCGAACAAGACAAGAAAAGGCAGACCTCCCCTATGCAAAATCGCATCATGATCACCGGCGCCGGTTCCGGCCTCGGACGCGAAATCGCCCTGCGCTGGGCCCGCGAGGGCTGGAAGCTGGCGCTGGCCGACGTCAACGAAGCAGGCCTGCAGGAAACCCTCAAGCTGGTGCGCGAGGCTGGCGGTGATGGCTTCACCCAGCGCTGCGACGTGCGCGACTACAGCCAGCTGACCCAGCTGGCACAGTCCTGCGAAGAGAAGTTCGGCGGCATCGACATCATCGTGAACAATGCCGGTGTCGCTTCCGGCGGCTTCTTCAGCGAACTCTCGCTGGAAGACTGGGACTGGCAGATCTCGATCAACCTGATGGGCGTGGTCAAGGGCTGCAAGGCCTTCCTGCCGCTGCTGGAGAAGAGCAAGGGGCGCATCGTCAACATCGCCTCCATGGCCGCGCTGATGCAGGGCCCGGCGATGAGCAACTACAACGTGGCCAAAGCCGGCGTGGTGGCGCTCTCGGAAAGCCTGCTGGCGGACCTGTCCCTGGTGGATGTGAAGGTCCACGTGGTCTGCCCGTCGTTCTTCCAGACCAACCTGCTGGATTCCTTCCGCGGCCCGAGCCCGGAGATGAAGACCCAGGTCGGCAAGCTGCTGGAAAGCTCGCCCATCAGCGCCGCCGACATCGCCGACTACATCCACCAGGAAGTGGCCCGCGACGTCTTCATGATCCTGCCCCACGAGCAGGGCCGCATGGCCTGGCAGATCAAGCAGCAGAACCCGCAGGCGATCTACGACGAGATGGCGAAAATGGCGGAAAAGATGCAAGCCAAGCGCCGCAGCTTGTCTTGATTTTCAGTTCCCAATTGCCCCCTTTCGGTGCAATGAAAGAGAGGGCTTGCCCAGGTCGGTGCAAAGGGTTAGTTTTAGTCACCGGCCTGCCTGGCTGATGTACGTTGGACCCCGGTGAAAGCCCCGCTCATTTCGCGGGGCTTTTGCTTTTTCGGACTACTGCGCAGCTGTGGGGATACGCGCTTTGCGCCGTGACAGGCCTGTGTTAGAAGGCTTGCGTGTCATTGAAGGAAGAACCCGTTTGCACTGTGAATCCATCGTCTATGGCTGCATCCGCGACTGGCCCGGCGACTCGATGGAGCGCCGCCTGCGCCGCGCCGCCAATCGCAAGGTGCTGGACAGCCTGCCCATGGGCGAGGCCTGGCCCTTCCTCGGCCGCGAGATGTTCAGCCGCTGCGAGACCGAAGGTGCGGGCCTGTACCAATCTCAGGTAATCCATTTCGGCGCCAGCTACCAGACCATCGAATACGAGTGGAAACTCTGGGTCGAACAGTTCGAATCGCTGCTGCGCCGCCTCTACTGGGCCAGCGCGGTGGTGCACCTGGAAACTGAAGTCAACGGCAGCCACACCTTCCGCTGGGAATCCGAGAACGGGTTCCACAGCCCGCGCGAAGGCGAGCTGAAAGTGCGCTGCGCCTGGGAACGCGAAGGCGGCCTGCGCGGCTGACCGGCGCACTTCCCGTCACGGAAAGAACCCCATGATCAACTACCTCTGGTTCGTCCTCGCCGCGTTCTGCGAGATCGCCGGCTGCTACGCCTTCTATCTCTGGCTGCGCCTGGACAGGAGCGCGCTGTGGATCATCCCCGGCCTGCTCAGCCTGACACTCTTCGCGCTGCTGCTCACCCGCGTCGAGGCGAACTACGCCGGGCGCGCCTATGCCGCTTACGGCGGTATCTATGTCGCCGCCTCGCTGTTCTGGCTGGGTTTCGTAGAGAAGAGCCGGCCGCTGTGGAGCGACTGGGTCGGCGTGGCGCTGTGCGTCATCGGCGCCAGCGTGGTCTTGCTCGGGCCGCGCCTCGCGCCTTGAGCGGGAATTCGGCCAAACCTGTAGGAGCGAGCTTGCTCGCGAACAGAGTAACCGGCGGCACAGGCATGGCCGGCGAGCGCAGGGTTCGCGAGCAAGCTCGCTCCTACGAAGAGCCTGCACCGTCCAGCCGCTGAGCTTCGGCGTAGGATGGGTGGAGCTTGCGATGCCCATGCTGTGGGCGCGCGCAATCGATGGGTATCGCTGCGCTCCACGCCATCCTGCGCGGCATTTACCTGGCGCGACGGCCATGGGCGTTCCTGCAAGGCGGTGTCAGTCCTCCAGCCACTCCCTCGGCACTTCGCTTTTCAGCATCAGCTGGCACTGCTGGCTTTCCGGGTCAAACACGATCACCGCCTCGCCGCGCTTGAGTGCATCCCGCGCGCGCTGCACACGCACGTCCAGAGGCGTGTCGTCGCCGTTGTCGGTGCCTTCGCGGGTGACGAAGTCTTCCAGCAGGTTGTCGAGGGTGTCGGCTTCGATGAGCTCAAAGGGAATCAACATGGCTGGCTACTCGGGAGTCGTACTCAAAATCGCAGCGCGGGATTGTAGTCCCGCGCTGCGCCGAGTGCTTCAGTTCTTGTTCCGGTCCGGGTCCTTGCCCTTGTCGGAGCTCCCATCGCTGTCGATCAGCTCGTCCACCGGCGGCACATGGGTGGTGCTTTCCATGTGCACCGGGTGCTCCAGTTGCTTGCTGAAGCGCTCCAGCGTGCCTTCGCTGGGCTCCGCGTCGCTGTCGAACACCGGCGGGCTGAGCATGTACGCCGTGAGCAACTTCGACAGCGCGGCGAGGCTGTCGATATGGGTGCGCTCATAGCCGTGGGTGGCATCGCAACCGAAGGCCAGCAGGGCGGTGCGGATGTCGTGGCCGGCGGTGATCGCCGACTGGGCATCGCTGTGGTAGTAGCGGAACAGGTCGCGGCGCACGGGGACTTCGTGACGCTCGCCCAGGCGCAGCAGGTGGCGCGACAGATGGAAGTCATACGGCCCGCCGGAATCCTGCAGCGCGACGCTAACCGCGTGCTCGCTGGAGTTCTGCCCCTCGGCCACCGGTGCGATGTCGATGCCGACGAACTCGCTGACGTCCCAGGGCAGCGCGCCGGCCGCGCCGGAGCCGATTTCCTCGGTGATGGTGAACAGCGGGTGGCAGTCGATGGGCGGCACCAGGCCGCTTTCCACTATGCCCTTGAGCGAGGTGAGCAGCGCCGCGACGCCCGCCTTGTCATCGAGGTGGCGAGCACTGATGTGGCCGCTCTCGGTGAATTCCGGCAGCGGGTCGAAGGCGACGAAATCGCCGATGGCCACGCCCAGGGACTCGCTGTCGGCACGGCTGGCGGTGTAGGTGTCCAGGCGCAGTTCAACGTGGTCCCAGCTGATCGGCAGGGTGTCCACCGCGGTGTTGAAGGCGTGCCCCGAAGCCATCAGTGGCAGCACGCTGCCGCGGAATACGCCGTTCTCGCAGAACACCGTGACCCGGCTGCCCTCGGCGAAGCGGCTCGACCAGCAGCCCACCGGAGCGAGCGCCAGGCGGCCGTTGGGCTTGATCTCGCGGACGATGGCGCCGATGGTGTCCAGGTGCGCCGACACTGCGCGGTCCGGGCTCTTGCGCCGGCCCAGCAGGGTCGCGCGGATGGTCCCGCGGCGGGTCATCTCGAAGGGCACGCCAATCTCCTCCAGCCGTTCGGCGACATAGCGCACTATGGTGTCGGTGAAGCCGGTGGGGCTGGGGATGGCGAGCATTTCCAGCAGCACGCGCTGCAGGTAGTTCAGGTCCGGTTGGGGCAATGGCGTCATGCCGGGGCCTCCTCGTTGGGGTGAGGCTGGTCACGGTTGTCGCGGTACAGCAGCTCGCGGCTGAGCGGGAAGAGCAGGTCGACGAAGCGCTCGGCGGTGGGCTGTGGCTCATGGTTGGCCAGCCCGGGGCGTTCGTTGGCTTCGATGATCACGTAGTCCGGCTGGTCGGCCTCGGTGACCAGCAGATCGAGGCCGGTGACCGGAATCTCCAGGGCCCGTGCCGCGCGAATGGCGGCGTCAGCGAGCGTCGGGTGCAGGCGTTCGGTGACGTCTTCGAGGATACCGCCGGTATGCAGGTTGGCGGTGCGCCGTACGGCCAGGCGTTGGCCGCTGGGCAGCACGTCGTCGTAGCCGAAGCCGGCGGCGGCCAGGGTGCGTTCGGTCTCGCCATCCAGAGGAATGCGGCTTTCGCCGCCGGTGGCGGCCTGGCGCCGGCGGCTCTGGGCTTCGATCAGCTTGCGGATGCTGTGCCGGCCGTCACCTATCACTTCGGCCGGGCGGCGGATGGCGGCGGCAACCACTTCGTAGCCGATCACCACGATGCGCAGGTCCTGCCCGGCGTGGTAGCTCTCGAGTATCACCCGGCTGTCGAACTGCTTTGCGTGGGCGATGGCGTTCTCGACTTCTTCCGGTGTGCGCAGGTCCACGGCGACGCCCTGGCCCTGTTCGCCGTCCACCGGCTTGACCACCAGCGCGCCGTGCTCTTCGAGGAACGCGGCGTTTTCTTCCGCGCTGCCGGCGAGGCGCTGCTGCGGTTGGCGCAGACCGGCGCGGTCGAGGGCGCGGTGGGTGAGGGTCTTGTCCTGGCACAGGCTCATGCTCACGGCGCTGGTGAGATCGCACAGCGACTCGCGGCAGCGGATGCGCCGGCCGCCCTGGGTGAGGGTGAAGAGTCCGGCGTCGGCGTCCTGCACCTGTACCTCGATACCGCGACGATGGGCCTCGTCGACGATGATCCGGGCGTAGGGATTCAGGCCTTGTTCCGGGCCGGGGCCGAGGAACAGCGACTGGTTGATGCCGTTCTTGCACTTCACCGCGAAGGTCGGCAGCTCGCGGAAGCGCAGCTTGCGGTAGAGCGACTTGGCCTGCTGGTTGCCGTGCAGCACCGACAGGTCGAGGTAGGCCAGGCCGCGGCTCATGAAATGCTCGATGAGGTGACGCACCAGCGCTTCGCCGACGCCCGGCCGGCTGGACTGCGGGTCCACGGCCAGGCACCAGAGGCTGGAGCCGCCCTCAGGGTCGCGGAAGGCCTTGGCGTGGTTGATGCCCATGACCGTGCCGATCACCGTACCGGTCTCGGCATCCTCCGCCAGCCAGTAGGCCGGACCGCCCTGGTGCCGTGGCGTGACCTTGGACGGGTCGACCGGCAGCATGCCGCGCGACAGGTACAGGCGGTTGATCGCCGCCCAGTCGTCGTCGCTGTGCACGCGGCGGATGCGGAAGCCACGGAACGGACGGCGCGCCGGGCGGTAGTCGGTGAACCACAGGCGCAGCGCGTCGGAGGGGTCGAGGAAGAGTTGCTGCGGGGCGTGGGCCAGCACCTGCTGCGGCGCCGCCACGTAGAGCGCTATGTCGCGTTCGCCGGGCTGTTCGTTGAGCAGTTCGGCGGCGAGCTTGTCCGGGCTGGAGAAGGTATGGCCGATCAGCAGCCGGCCCCAGCCGCACTGCAGGATCAGCGGGCCGTGGCTCTTCTCGTGCTCGCCGGCGAAGCGCGCCTGCAGCCGCTCGTAGGTCGGCGCCTGGCCGCGCAGCAGCCGCTGGTTGTGGGGATGGGGCAGGTTGGAATGGGGTTTCATCTTGCGCTCCCTGATAAGGCATCTGTCCTGGGCTGAAAGGAAAGGCGGCGTCGTACCCGACGCCCCCGGGCTCTAGAGGCCTTGTTCCGTCAGCCAGAGGTTGAGGGCCGCCAGCTGCCACAACTTGGAGCCACGTAGCGGGGTGAGGTCGCTCGCCGGGTCGCTGAGCAGGCGGTCGAAGATCGCCGGCTCGAAAAGCCCGCGGTCCTGGCTCGGGTCCAGCAGCAGTTCGCTGACCCAGGCGCGGGTATTGCCTTGCAGGTGTTTCAGGCCCGGCACCGGGAAATAGCCCTTGGGCCGGTCGATGACCTCGCTGGGGATGACCTTGCGCGCGGCCGCCTTCAGTACCTGCTTGCCGCCGTCGCCGAGCTTGAAGCGCGCCGGGATGCGCGCCGACAGTTCTGCCACGCGGTAGTCTAGGAACGGCACGCGGGCCTCCAGGCCCCAGGCCATGGTCATGTTGTCCACGCGCTTGACCGGGTCATCCACCAGCATGATGGTGCTGTCCAGGCGCAGTGCCTTGTCCACCGGGTCTTCCGCGCCGGCCTGGGCGAAGTGCTCGCGGACGAACTCGCTGGCCACGTCTTCCACCCGCAGGGCTTCGCGCACGGTGTCCAGGTATTCGCCATGGCTGCGGTCGAAGAACGCCGCGCGGTAGGCCTGCAGCGGGTCTTTCGCACCGGCCACTTTCGGGTACCAGTGGTAGCCGGCGAACAGCTCGTCGGCGCCCTGGCCGCTCTGCACCACCTTGCAGTGCTTCGAGACTTCCCGCGAGAGCAGGTAGAAGGCGATGCAGTCGTGGCTGACCATCGGCTCGCTCATGGCGCGGAAGGCCGCTGGCAACTGCGCGATGACTTCGTTCTCGTCGATGCGCAGCTGGTGGTGACGGGTGCCGTAGCGCCTGGCGATCAGGTCCGAGTACTGGAATTCGTCGCCGCGCTCGCCGCCGGCGTCCTCGAAGCCGATGGAGAAGGTCAGCAGGTCCTCGACGCCGGCCTCGTGCAGCAGGCCGACCAGCAGGCTGGAATCCACCCCGCCGGACAGCAGCACGCCGACTTCGCGCGCGGCGCGCTGGCGCACGCTGACGGCGTCGCGCAGGCTGCTCAAGAGGCGGTCCTCCCAATCGTCCAGGGTCAGTTCGCGCTCGTCCGGCAGCGGGCCGTAATCCAGGCTCCACCAGCGCTGGCGCTCGACATTGCCCTTGGCATCGATGGCCATCCAGGTCGCCGGCGGCAGCTTCTGCACCTTCGCCAGGAGGGTGCGTGGCGCGGGCACCACGGCATGGAAGTTCAGGTAGTGGTTGAGCGCCACCGGGTCCAGCGTCGCGTCGATGTCGCCGCCCTTGAGCAGCGCCGGCAGGCTGGAGGCGAAGCGCAAGCGCTGGCCGGTCTGCGACAGGTACAGCGGCTTGATGCCGAGGCGGTCGCGGGCGATGAACAGACGCCGTTTGTCGCGTTCCCAGATGGCGAAGGCGAACATGCCATTGAGGCGGGGCAATAGTTGTTCACCCCAGGCGTGGTATCCCTTCAGGAGTACTTCGGTGTCGCCACCGGAAAAGAAGCGGTACCCCAGCGCTTCCAGCTCGCTGCGCAGTTCGGGGTAGTTGTAGATTGCCCCGTTGAACACCAGCGAAAGGCCCAGCGCGGTATCGATCATCGGCTGCCCGGAAGCTTCGGCCAGGTCCATGATCTTCAGGCGCCGGTGCCCCAGGGCCAGCGGCCCTTCGCTGTGAAAGCCCCAGGCATCGGGGCCTCGCGGGGCGAGGTGATGGGTGATGCGTTCGACTGCGGCAAGGTCCGCAGCCTGGTTATCGAAACGTAGTTCTCCTGCTATTCCGCACATGTCCTTACCGGATCTCCGTTGGGGATGAAGTGGGTGGCGTCTCAAGGGCGCCTTAGGGGATGACCCGGTGATCCGGCGAGAGTTCTATTTGATTTCATTGAGGAAAAGTGACGAAGCAGCAGGTGGACTGAAATGGCCGAGAGCAAGACTTCGATGCGCAACGCCCACGCACTCGCGATGTTGCAGGCCCTGAGACGGCTGCAGCAGGCGGCGGAAGTGCACTCCAAGAGCCTGGGCCGCGACGGCGAACTGACGCCGCTGCAGCTGCTGATCCTGCAGGTGGTGGAGTTGGAGGGGGAAATAACCGCTGGTCAGTTGGCGCGTCAGGTGGCGTTGTCGCAGTCGTCGATCTCCAGCGCGCTGACCCGCCTGGAAAGCAAGGGGCTGCTCACGCGCCGGCGCGATGACGACGATCGCCGCAAGCAGTGGCTGAGCCTCGAAGCCGAAGGCGCCCACGCCTTGCACCATGGCCCGGCGCTGTTGCCCGAGCACGCCCTGGAGCGCTTCGCCGGCCTGCCGGAGTGGGAGCAGCACGCGATCCTCGCCGGACTGCTGCGCGCCGCCGAACTGTTCGAGACGCCGGGAGCCGGGGCCGAGGAAGAAGAGTTCTAGGCCCTGTTGAAAGCCGTCAGCTCATCAGCTTCTGCGCGGCCAGCGACAGGCTGACCGCCACCAGCATCAGCGCGAACAGACGCTGCAGCGTCGCGCCGCCCAGGCGCAGCGCCAGGCGATTGCCGAACAGCACGCCGAGCGCGCCACCTGCCGCCAGGCTCGCCAGCAACGGCAGCGGCGGTTGGGCATGGGTGAGGTAGAGCAGGAAACCGCCGCCGGACACCAGCGCGATCACCGCCATGGACGTGGCGGTGGCCGCCAGCATCGACAGCGGCGTGAACCACAGCAGCCCCGGCACGATGAGGAAGCCGCCACCCACGCCCATGAGGCCGGACAGCAACCCCACCGCCAACCCCACGCCCAGCAGCGGACCGTTGCGCACCGGTTGGTTGCACGTGCGTGGCTGGCTGGAGCCCTGCCACATGCGCCAGGCCGACCACAGCACCAGCAGGCAGAAGCCGACGATCAGCCAGGCATCGGGCACGAACTTGCCCAGCCACTGGCCCGCGGCATTGCCCGGCCAGCCGGTGATTACCAGCCAGAACAGGGGCTTCCACGCCACCTGGCC
>NZ_JBGLYK010000182.1:0-11967 GCF_047304025.1 Pseudomonas sp. Pseusp97
GCTGGGTGTGCCGCCGATGGCCACCGGTTGGCTGCCGTAGGCGTTGGACAGCACGACGCGCACGCGCTGGCCGCCCAGGCTGACTTTCACGGTCTGCCGCAGGGTATGGTTGCCGATCACCGGCGGCACACCCAGCGGCAGGGGCACTTCCTTGCCCCAGGTGCGCTGCGGGCTGGCGCTCCAGGTCGCCTGCCAGTGTCCTTCTTCAGCCTGCGCCAACGGCAGGGCCAGGGTAATCAAGGCGGCGAGCAGCAGGTTCTTCATGGCGTTCCTCGATATCGACGATGGGATGGGCGCAGCCTCGGCCATTCCCAATCAAGGCGGTAGACGGCATATTTGCAGACCCGTCATTCGATAAACGAATAGGACATGGATACCCTCAAGGCGTTGCACTGTTTCGTCCGCGCTGTCGAGCTGGGCAGCCTTTCGGCGGTGGCCCGCGAGTCCGGCAGCAGCCAGCCGACGGTGAGCAAGACTGTGGCGGCGCTGGAGCGCCAGGTCGGCGCGCAACTGCTGATCCGCAGTACCACCCGCGTGCAGCCCACCGAACAGGGCCGGCGCTTCTACGAGCATGCCCGGCAGACGCTGGAAAGCTACGGCGAAGGCGTCAGTCAGGCCCGCGGCGAGACCGAACAGGTGCGTGGCCGCCTGCGGGTCAGCGCACCGGTGAGCCTGGGCGTACTGAGGCTGAATGCGCTCCTGCTGGAGTTCATGCAGTCGCACCCGGAAGTCGAGGTGGAACTGCTGCTCAACGACCGCTTCGTCGACCTCGCCGAGGAAGGCATCGATCTCGCCCTGCGCCTGGGCGGCGAACTGCCGGAGCAATTGATCGCCCGCCCGCTGGCCCGCTCGCCGCGCTATCTGGTGGCCTCGCCGGCCTGGATATCCCGTCAGCCAGCGCTGGGCACGCCCGAAGACCTGCCGCTGGCCGATTACCTGCGCTTCGCCTGGCTCGACGCCGGTCAGAACCTGCTGCTGCGCCACGCCGACGGCCGCGAGCTGAACCTCGCCACGCGCAGTCGCTACACGGTGAACAGCTCGCTGGCGATCCGCGAGAGCTACTGCCTCGGCGCCGGTTTCGGCCTGACCCCGGCCTGGCTGGTGGCGGACCTGCTGGCCAACGGCACCTTGCAATGCATTCTTCCGGAGTGGCGCGGGCCAACCCAGGAGGCCAGCCTGCTGTATCCTTCGCGCCGATTTCTACCGGCCCGGACCCGCGCGCTGATCGATTTCCTCAGCGAGCGCCTGCCCCGGCTGCCCGGTTTCGAGGCTCTCTGAGCGGCAGCGGCTATGCTTCTGGCCAATAAGCAGAACCGGCGCACCAACGACCGGTCGAACCCTGACATCCGCCCCGAGGGACTTGCATGGGCAAGCCACAGACACCTTACCTGCTCGCCGCAATCGCCCTGTCGCAGCTGCTCGCCGGCTGCTCGACGAACGCCGGCAACCCCTGCGACGAGCCGTTGAGCGGCGAGGCCTGCCGCCAGGAACGCCTGCTCTACCAGAACGACATGCTGCAGGCGAAGCTGCTGATCGCCAGCGGCGACCTCGCCAATTACGAGCTGGCCGAGGCCCTGCTCAGCCGCGCCATGGAGCAGGACGAGCGCGGCGAAGCGAGCTTCTACATGGCGCTGCTGAAGATCAAGGAAGGCCCGCAGGTGGACGAGGTGCTGCCGCTGCTGGAGAAGGCCGCCGACGCCGGCCAGCCGTATGCCGTGGCGCTGCTCTACAAGATCTGGTCCGAGCCCTTCCTGGTGGAGCAGGCCGACCCGGACAAGGCCCGGCACTACCAGCAGGCCTATGGCAGCCTGGATGTCGCCCGCAGTGGCTACCCCTCCTTCGAGAAGGCCACCGCGCTGGTCAACGCCCTGCTCAACGAGCCGCCGGCCGTCGCCGGCCAGCCGGCACAGCCCTAGCCTCTGTCCGGCTCCGGCGCGGCCTGGTCGAAGGTCTTTTCGCCTTCGTCCTTGCCATGGGGCAGATGGTGTTCGATCACCGCGTTGAGCTCCGCGCCCAGCAGCAACACCGCCGATGAGATGTAGAAATACAGCAGCAGCACGATGATCGCGCCGACGCTGCCGTACATGGCGTTGTAGTCGGCGAAGTTCTTCACGTAGTAGCCGAACCCCAGCGAGGCGGAAATCCACAGCACCACGGCAAGCACCGAGCCGGGGGTGATGAAGCGGAACCGCTGCTGCACATTGGGCGTGACGTAGTAGATGATCGCCACCGCCATCATCATCAGCAGCACGATCACCGGCCAGCGCAGGATGCTCCAGAGGATCACCACGAAGTCCTCCAGGCCCACCTTGGCGGCGATCCAGCCCATCACCTGCGGCCCGAGGATCATCAGCGCGGCAATCAGCATCAGCATGGCCACCAGGCCGAAGGTGTAGAACAGCGACAGCGGGATGCGCTTCCAGGCCGGGCGGCCCTCGCGCACGTCATAGGCGGCGTTGAGCGCGATCATCAGCGAGCGCACCGCCGCCGAGGACGACCACAGCGCCACCACGATACCGATGGACAGCAGGCCACCCTGGCGCTGCTGCAGCTGGTCGATCACCGGGTTGACCTGCTCCAGCGCCTGCGCCGGCAGCACGTAGTCGGCCTGCTGGCGGAGGAAGTCGAAGAACTCCGGCAGGTGCAGGAAGCCCAGCAGCGCGATGAGGAACAGCAGGAACGGGAACAGCGAGAACAGCCCCTGGTAGGCCAGTGCGGCAGCATAGGTGGGCATCTCGTCGTCGAGAAATTCCTTCACCGTCAGGCTGATCAGTTTCCAGGGCCCCAGGTTGAGCCCGCGCATGTCCATGAATCGCATCCCGCACCGTCCTCCCATGAGCATCCCGCCCGCCGGCGGCTGCAGGGTGGACCCGCGCAAAGCCGGCAAAGTTGCAACAAATGTGCGGCGCAGAGCGCCCGCCAGGACGGACCATAGCCGCTGGCGGGCAGTGGAGGCCAGCGCGGGGACGGCTTCAGTCGGCCAGGCGATAGACCTTGGCGAAGCGCTCGGCCTTCACCACGCCATAGTCGCCGGGCGCGTACTGCATGACCCAGTCGCCTGCAGCGCCGGTGAGCCGGTCGCCGCCCGCCGAGCGCAGCAGGGTGAAGGCTTCGTCCATGCGCCGCGCCAGCACCGGGCTGGGAATATTGCGATAGGCGCCGGGCTCGCCGTGCGCGAGTGCAGCGTCGGCGGGGCGGTATTTCGGATCGAAGCGCTCGCGGGAAACGACCCAGCGCTCACCGGTCGCGCCGCTGATGATCGCGTCGCCGACGGAGTAGCGATTCGGGCCTTCGAGGCTCATCAGCTCGCCTGCCGCACGGGCGAATTCGACGGTGACGGTTTCGTCCTTCACCACGCGTTGCGCGGCGGGGTCGGTGCGAAGGTCTACCTGGGTCAGTTCGATCATCTCGGGACTACGGACCTGCGGAAAAGTGGGAGAAAGTACGGCGGCAAGCCTACTCGCAAAAGAATCGCCCCGCGAGCGGCCAGCAGCTGGCAGTGCTCTACACTCACTGACCATGTGCGCCGTTGCCGCACGCCGGCAGAACCCGCCAGCGCCACGGCTGTCGCACCCAATGAACCTGCACCATCGCCCCACTCCCATCAGCCGTACAGGAACTCCCCATGCCGTTTGCCCGTCTCGCCCTGCCCTTCCTGTTGCTCACCAGCCTGGCCGTCCATGCCGAAGACTCCCCCGACGAAGCGAAATTCCTCAAGGAATCGGCGGACTATTTCGACCAGGTGACCAAGTCCAACCTGCCGCGCCAGGTGGACAAGGTGACCACCCTCAACAGCGTGCAGCTCGACCCGGCGAAGAAGATGCTGTATTACCGCTACGCCATCTCCAACCTGCGCCTGGACGCCATGGACCTGGGTGCCCGCGCCAAGTTCGAGAACGGCCTGAGGAAGCAGCTCGAAGGCAGCACCTGCCAGCAGCCCGACCTGCTGCAGCGCTTCCGCGAACACCACCTTAGCGTCACCCACGAGTACGCCGGCAGCGATGCAAAACCGCTGGCCAGCATCACCATCGACCCGCAGACCCTGAGCTGCGCCAAGACCTGACTCCCGCTCATGAGCCGTGCCGATTACCACCAGGAACACGCCCAGCGCGCCGAGGCCGAAGCCCGGCGCCTGCTGGCCGAACGCGACCGGCTCGGCGCCCGCTGGCTGCCCTGGGTGGCCGGCGAGCTGTACCGGTTGAGCCCTGCGCACTACGCCAACATGGTACGACGCGAACTGGAACGCCTGACCGCCGGCTGAACGCCCGGGCCCAGCGGGACTATGCTGAAGCAGTCAGCTCTCGGCCCGAGAGCGTCCCGTTGGAGGACAGGCTCATGAAAGGTCTCGACGCGAAGAAGCAAGCGAAGAAGAAGCCGCTGAAAACCGCGCACGAAAAACGCATGGCCAAGCGGCAGAAGAAAACCGGCAAGTCGCTGCTGGGCACTCCGCAGCAACCGTCCTGAGGGCCCGCCCCTCGTCCTGCGGATGGCCTCGGTGAGGCTGTCCGCTCACCTCACGATCGTGATCTGCCCCCCTCAACTGATACCTCGCGCGGGGGCATACCCTCTCCCCCGCCCTGGCTGCGCGCCCCGCTCCGAAGGGAGAGGGAGCTATCCGAGCCGCCGCCAGTTCGATGCTTGGCTTGATGCCGGGCCAGTCCCCTCTCCCTTCAGGGAGAGGGTTAGGGAGAGGGAAAACACAGTCAGAGACGTTCGGAGGAAGGCAGAGCTTGCGAAATCGGCTCCACGCCTGCTTTTCGTAGGAGCGAGCTTGCTCGCGAACGGATTTCCCGGCGGCTCTGAGGCTCGGGCTGTTCGCGAACAAGAACCAGGCGTCCCCCTCGCTCCTACAACTCGGCCAACCATTGGCGGCCAGTCGATCAGACCAATCCAGCCCGCAGGTTCAGCAGCATCCGCTCGCCCTGGGCGAGGATCAGCCCGCCGGCGCGATAGCCGGCGGCGCCGATGCACAGGAAGCGCTCCGCTTCGCCCGGCTCCACCTGCTCCACCGCGCGGCTGCCGGGATGCCAGATGACGCTGCCGGCGCTGGTGTTCTTGTCGATGCGCAGGCGGCGCTGCCAGCCGGCATCTTCCAGCACCAGGGAACCGGTGTTATAGAGCACCTGCTTGACCGCGCCACGGGGCGCCCAGGTGTTGGGCAGGCCGCTGGCCTTGCCGTCCAGCTCCATGCCGTGGACCACCGAGCGACGCAGCGAACCCACGCGCCAGTACGGCTGCAGGGCGAAGCTGAAGAGACAGTCGCCCTCATCCTCGTGGTAGCTGGAAAGTTCGATGTCCAGGTCCTGGCCCAGGCGCGCTTCCAGGCGCACGTGCCAGTCCTCGATGTCCAGCTGCCAGCTGACCACCACCTTGCTGTCGTCAGCCCAGGCATCGAGCATGCGCCACTCGCGCTGGCGCGCCCAGCCGTGCTGCGGCCAGTCGGCTTCCGCCGGGTGGCTGCCGAACCACGGCCAGCAGACCGGGATGCCGCCGCGGATCGGCGCCGTGCTCAGGCTCGGCCACTGGCTGGAGCACCATAGCAGCGGACGCGCGCCGCGCGGCTGGAAGTGCAGCAGTTGCGCGCCCTGGCGGCTGAATACCGCCTGGCACTGCGGGTGGTCGATGAGCAGCAGGTCGCGACGCTGGAAGCGCACCCAGTCGAAGGGGCGCTTGCCCCGCATGGAATGAAAAAAGCGCTGCAGCGGATGCTCGAGCATTGTCCGGATGTCCTGATCCAATCCCTGCCCGGACATTCCGGGGCGTGAAGATCTCTGTAGTTTCACTACATCTTACAGAAAAGGCGGCGATTCTAACCGCAAAGCCTAGTCACGCGCAGCGTCAGCGCCAATGAAAATGGGTTCCCCCGCTTCGGGTTCGTGCTTTTGCAGGAGCGAGCTTGCTCGCGAACATCCCGGAGCGCCGGTGTCAGGCAATTCGCGAGCAAGCTCGCTCCTACGAAGAGCAGTCCGCTGATCTGCAGGACTCGTCAGCCATGCAGACAAAAAAGGCCCGTCGCAAGGACGGGCCAGGTTCGCACCGGGAGCAATCAGAAGCTGGACTGGATCTTCAGGCCGGCCACCACGGCATTGTTGACCTCGTCCACCCCGCCCGGATGGCGGATGTACTGCAGGTTCGGGCGCACGGTGAGCCAATTGGTCACGTGCACGCCGTAGTACAGCTCGGCGTTGTACTCGGTGTCCTGGATGGGTTGGTAGAGCGGGTTGTCGTAGTCGTCGATGCCGTTGACCTGGTTCACCAGGCGCTGGCGATCCTGCACGTCGTCGTTGACGTGGATGCGCGCCACGCCGAAGCCGATGTCGTCCTTGGGCCGCGCGTCGAACGGGCCCTTGTAGACCACGCCGAGCTGCTGGTAGTTGTCGACGGTGTTGGTGGCCTTGTCGTGCACGGTGAAATTGGCGAACAGGCTCAGGCCGCGCGAGGTATCCCCGTCATGCGCGGTGACCTGTTGCTGCGCCACCACCCACCAGCCATGCTTGCCGCTGTGGGTCTTGGCCGGTTCGCCGGTGAGCGCCTGCGGGTTGCCGTTGACGTCGTCGTACACGTCGTCGGCCTCGGCGGTGCTGTAGTAGTAACCCAGGCGGTATTCGCCGGGCAGTTGCTGGGCGCCGACCTTGGGCATCCACACCAGCTCCACCGGCAGGATGGTGCCCTTGGTGCCGCTGCCGTTGAGCTTGAAGCCATTGCCGGTCTCCAGGTTCGACGGGTTCTGGTTGTAGGCGCCGACCTGGGCGTACCACTGGTCGTTGAAGTTCCACTTCACGCGGGCGGCCCACTGGCTGACCGGCCAGTTGTACCAGATGCCGCCGACCCAGTTGCCCACCTGCGAGCCGCAGAAGGCCAGGTTCTGGAAGTCGCAGGGGAAGCTGTTGAAGTCCTCGCCCTCGCCGAAGCGGCCGACCTTCACGTCCAGCGCACCATCGAAGTACTGCTGCTTGATCCACATCTGCGTCAGGCGCCAGGTCTGGCCACGGCCCCAGACTTCCTGCACGGAGCTGAACTGCCCGGCGCGCGGATCGCTGATGCGGTCGTTGGAGAGGTTGCGGCCGCTACGCTCGGTGACCGTCAGCTGGAACTCGGTGGCGTCCCAGCCGAGGATCTTCTGCAGGTCCAGGTGGGTGCCGAGGGCGAACTGATCGGAGTAGCGCGCCGTGGTGTGCTGGTCGTAGCCGCCGCCCAGGTTGCTGGCGGCCTCGCCGACGTAGTCGAGCTTGAAGTCGTAGCCCTTCTCCAGCAGTTCGGTGCGCTTGCCGCCCCAATCGCCGAGCCCCCACTTGGACTCGGATGAGAAGGCGTCGGCAGCGTGGGCGACGTTGCCCACGCAGCCCAGTGCGAGCAGGCAGCCCAGGGTTCGTGCTGCAGGCCGGTTGTTGTTGTTCTTGTGCATCTCCAGCGTCCTCGTTGACATGGTTTTTCAGGCAGGAAGGGTCGACGTTTGGTTCAGGAATGTTTCTGTCGCGCCAGCGGCGTGACCTTGTTCGCGCCGTCACCGCGCGGCTCGGCGCGCAGGCGTTCGCCGCTCTGGGCGTCGAACAGCAGCGCGCGGGCAGGATCGAAGCGCAGCTGCAGGGACGAACCCGGCTGCGGCGTCTGGTCCGGCGCAAGGCGGCAGCAGACCTTGGCGCCATTGAGCGTGACGAAGACCAGGGTGTCCGGCCCCGTGGGCTCGACCACCTCGACCTCGGCACGCAGGTCGCTCGGGCCGTTGGCGCCGTCGCTGGCCAGCTGCACCTGCTCCGGGCGCACACCAAGGATCAGCTCGCGGCCCTCGACCAGCCCGGCGTCCAGTTGCAGGGGCAGCTCGCAGCGGTCCTGGCCGCTGTCCAGCAGGCCGACCAGCCGGCCGCCCTGCTGCTGCACCTTGAGCGGGATGAAGTTCATCGGCGGCGAGCCGATGAAGCTGGCGACGAACAGGTTCGCCGGGTCGTTGTAGATCTGCTGCGGCGTACCGAACTGCTGGACGATGCCGTCCTTCATCACCGCCACCTTGTCGCCCAGGGTCATGGCCTCGATCTGGTCGTGGGTCACGTAGACCGTGGTGGTCTTCAGGCGCTGGTGCATCAGCTTGATCTCGGTGCGCATCTCCACGCGCAGCTTGGCGTCGAGATTCGACAGCGGCTCGTCGAACAGGTAGATCTTCGGCCGCCGCGCCAGCGCCCGGCCCATGGCCACGCGTTGCTGCTGGCCGCCGGAGAGCTGCGAGGGCTTGCGCTCGAGCAGGTGCTCGATCTGCAGCAGCTTCGATACCCGAGCCACCTCGGCGTCGATCTCGGCCTTGGGCAGCTTGCGGATCTTCAGGCCGAAGGCGATGTTCTCGCGCACGCTCATGGTCGGGTACAGGGCGTAGGACTGGAACACCATGGCGATGTCGCGATCCTTCGGGCTCATGCCGCTGATGTCCTGGCCATCGACCAGGATGGCGCCGCCGGTGAGGTTCTCGAGCCCCGCGATGCAGTTCATCAGGGTGGATTTACCGCAGCCGGAAGGGCCGACCAGGATCAGGAACTCGCCCGAATCGATCGACAGGTTGATCGATTTCAGGGTGTCCGCCAGGCCCGCGCCATAGGACTTGTGCAGGTTGTGCAGTTCAAGGGTGGACATCGGTGCTTACCTCAACCTTTGACGGCGCCGGCGGTGAGCCCGCGCACGAAGTACTTGCCGGCCAGTACGTAGACCACCAGCGTGGGCAGCGCCGCGATCATCGCGGCCGCCATGTCGACGTTGTATTCCTTCACGCCCGTGCTGATGTTCACCAGGTTGTTCAGAGCCACCGTGATGGGCTGCGCGTCGCCGCTGGCAAACACCACCCCGAAGAGGAAATCATTCCAGATCTGGGTGAATTGCCAGATCAGACAGACCATCACGATGGGGGTGGACATGGGCATAAGAATGCGTAGGAAAATGGTGAAGAACCCCGCGCCGTCCAGGCGCGCGGCCTTCACCAGCGCATCCGGAATCGCCACGAAGTAGTTGCGGAAGAACAGCGTGGTGAAGGCCAGGCCGTAGATGCAGTGCACCATGACCAGGCCCGTGGTGGTGTTGGCCAGGCCGAGCTTGCCGAGGGTGAAGGACATCGGCAGGAGGATCACCTGGAACGGCAGGAAGCAGCCGAACAGCAGCGCGCCGAAGAACAGCTGCGAGCCGCGGAAGCGCCACATCGACAGCACGTAGCCGTTCATGGCGCCGATGAAGGTGGAGATCAGCACGCCCGGCACGGTGATCTTCACCGAGTTCCAGAAGTAGTCGCCCACCGCGCCCCAGGCCTTCACCCAGCCGATCACGGTAAACACGTCCGGCAGCGCCAGCAGGTTGCTGGTCCTGATGTCTTCGGGCGACTTGAAACTGGTCAGCAGCATCACCAGCAGCGGAATCACGTACAGCGCCACGGCGCCCCAGAGGGTCGCGTGGACCACGAGGCGGCTCAGGCTGAACGCCGGTTTCAGGGTCGATTCATGCATGGCGCTTGCCCCGCAGTTCGGAGTACAGGTACGGCACGACGATGGCCAGCACCGCGCCCAGCATCAGCATCGCGCTGGCCGCGCCCAGGCCCATCTGGCCGCGGGTGAAGGTGTGGGCGTACATGAACATCGCCGGCAGGTCCGAGGAGTAGCCGGGCCCGCCGGCAGTCATCGCAGCGACCAGGTCGAAGCTCTTGATAGCGATGTGCGCGAGGATCATCAGCGCACTGAAGAACACCGGGCGCAGGCTCGGCAGGACGATGCGCAGGTAGATGGTCGGCAGGCTCGCGCCATCGACCTGGGCGGCGCGCACGATGGCCGGGTCGACCCCGCGCAGGCCGGCGAGGAACAGCGCCATGACGAAGCCCGAGGCCTGCCACACGGCGGCAATCACCAGGCAGTAGACGACGCGGTCCGGGTCCACCAGCCAGTCGAAGCGAAAGCCGCTCCAGCCCCAGTCGCGCAGCAGCTTGTCCAGCCCGAGGCCCGGGTTGAGCAGCCACTTCCAGGCGGTGCCGGTGACGATCATGGACAGCGCCATGGGGTACAGGTACACCGTGCGGATGAAGCCTTCGCGACGGATACGCTGGTCCAGCAGCACTGCGAGGAACACCCCGAGCGCCAGGCAGATGCCGATGAACAGGCCGCCGAACAGCAGCAGGTTCTTGCTCGCCACCCACCAGCGGTCGTTGTCCCACAGGCGCAGGTACTGGGTCAGCCCGGCCCAGCTGTAGGCCGGCATGAAGCGCGAATTGGTGAAGGACAGCAGCAGCGTCCAGCCGATGTAGCCGTACACGCAGACCAGCACCACGAGCATGCTCGGGGCCAGCACCAGCTTCGGCAGCCAGGCCTGCAGGCCGTCGAGCAGCGAAGCGCGGGGCGCGGCGGCAGGAGTGAAAGTCGGAGATCGGGTCGCCATCTGCTTTCTCGAGGATGAGTGAGCCCACCCGGGCTGCCGTGGCGACCCGGAGTCGTTCTGTCGGAAGGAAAGCCGGCCCCGTTACAGGGCCGGCGAGCGACTTACTGCGCGGCGGCCTGGATGGCGGCGCCCAGTTGCTGCGCGGCCTTCTGCGGGTCGGCGGCGGGGTCGTTGAAGAAGTTGGTGACCACGTCGAAGATCGCGCCCTGCACGTAGCTGGAGGCGGCCATGCTGTGGGCCATGCTCGGCACTAGGTTGTTGCTGGCGGAGGCGGCCTTGAAGTCCTTCATCGACTGCTGGGCGCAGCTGTCGAAGGGCGTCATGTCGACGTCCAGGCGCACCGGGATCGAACCCTTGTTCAGGCTGAAATCCTTCTGGAAGGACGGGTCGAGCACCGCACGCGCCAGGTCTTCCTGGGCCTTGCGGTTCTCCTCGTTGCTCAGCTTGAACATCACCAGGGAATCGATGTTGTAGTCGAAAGCCTTCTGCGTGCCGGGGAACGGCAGGCACTGGTAGTCCTTGCCCGCCACCTTGCCGGCGGCGGTGAACTCGCTCTTGGCCCAGTCGCCCATGATCTGCATGCCGGCCTTGCCATTGATGACCATGCCGGTGGCGACGTTCCACTCGCGGCCGGCGGCGTCGGCGTCGACATAGCTGTGCAGCTTCTTCAGCGCGGCGAAAACGTCAGCCATCTGCGCGCCGGTGAGGGTGCCCTTGTCGAGTTCGACGAAGGCCTTGCGGTAGCCTTCCGGGCCCATCTTGCTCAGCACCAGGTTCTCGAACAGCGTGCCGTCCTGCCAGGGCTGGCTGCCGTGGGCCAGCGGCGTGAAGCCGGCGGCCTTGAGCTTGTCGGCGGCGGCGAAAAGTTCGTCTAGGGTGGTCGGCGGCGTGGCGCCGGCCTTCTTGAAGACTTCCGGGTTGATGTACAGCCAGTTCACCCGGTGCACGTTGACCGGCACGGCCACGTAGTCACCCTTGTACTTCATGATCTGCGCCACCTGCGGCGGCAGCAGCTGGTCCCACTTGCCTTCGGCGGCAACGTCGTTGAGGTCGGCGAGCAGGCCCAGTTCGCCCCACTCCTGGATATCCGGCCCCTTGATCTGCGCAGCGGCCGGCGGATTGCCGGAGACGGCGCGGGTCTTGAGCACGGTCATGGCCGCTTCACCACCGCCCCCGGCGACAGCGAAGTCCTTCCAGGTGTGGCCCTTGGCTTCGACGAGTTTCTTCAGGGTTTCGGCGGCGCGCTTCTCACCGGGGGAAGTCCACCAGTGCAGCACTTCGACTTCACCGGCGTGGGCAAGCAGGGGGGAGAGACAGAAGGAGGACAGACAGATGGCGGCCGACAGGCGACGGATCGCATTCATGGGGAGCACCTTGTTCTTGTTATTGGAGGCAAGTCTGCGCTTGCGATGGTCCGAGTCTATCCAAGGCATTCAGGTCTCCGGGTAACGAAGCGATCTTTGATTGTCACGGGGTGGTGACATTGGGGTGGGTTGAGCGTCGGGAAAATTGGGGAAAGCGTCTTGGAGCATTTTTTAAGCCTCTGCATTTCGGCCCACCCCCCTCTCCCCC
>NZ_JBGLYK010000183.1:0-11891 GCF_047304025.1 Pseudomonas sp. Pseusp97
GCCAAGCCCGCCGCCAAGACTTCTGCCGCCAAACCGGCTGCTGCCAAGGCCGCGCCGCGCCGCGCCCCCGCGCTGGCCACACCGTCGGACCTGAGCAAGAACGCAACCCGCGACCTTTCGGCCGCGCTCAATCGCCTGCTGGCGGATGTCTTCGCGCTGTACCTGAAGACCAAGAACTTCCACTGGCACGTGAGCGGTCCGCACTTCCGCGACTACCACCTGCTGCTGGACGATCACGCCACCGAAATCTTCGCGATGACCGACGCCATCGCCGAACGCAATCGCAAGATCGGCGGCAACACCATCCGCTCCATCGGCCATATCGCCAAGCTCAAGCGCATCCTCGACAACGATGCCGAGTTCGTGCAGCCGCTGGACATGCTGGCCGAGCTGCAGGAGGACAACAAAGCGCTGACCTCCTACATGCGCGAGGTCCACGACCTGTGCGACGAGCACCACGACATTGCCACCGCCAGCCTGATCGAGAACTGGATCGACGAGACCGAGCAACGCACCTGGTTCCTCTTCGAAACCAGCCGCCGTGGGGATAACACCGGGCACTGATCCTCGTGCCGAAAAATGAAGAAGGCCCCGCGAGGGGCCTTTTTCGTTACTGCTTTTCGTAGGAGCGAGCTTGCTCGCGAACAGGCGTTTGCGCAGCACCCCAGACCAGATGGTTCGCGAGCAAGCTCGCTCCTACAGGTCAGGGTTTGCTTTGCCAGAAGGTGGAGAACTCCTCGAACGGGTAGCGCGTACCGTCATAGCTGACAGTGGTGCGCACGGTCTTCGGCGCGCCGACATCCTCGCCCGCCGATTCACGCTGCACCTTCGCGCTGATGATGAGGTCGGTATAGCCATGGTGGCTTTCCTGGCCCATCGCAAGGGTGAGTTGCGAGCGCTCGATCACCGTGTGTTCGTTGCTGCAGGTCTGGCCTTCCAGCGTCGTCCACTGCCGCAGGTAGGTGCGGAACACTTCCTTGAGCTTGTCGCCTTGCGGCGCGTAGAGGCTGAAGTCGTCGTAGGACCAGGCGTCCGGACAGCTCGCGCCGCGCGCCACGCTGCCGATGACCAGGCCGAAGCCGCGCGTGTCCGGCGCCAGGCGATAGCGCGCGGTGTCGAGCCACAGGCTGGAGCTGTCGATTTCCACCATGGCGTCCTCGCCGATGCTGTCGTCGCTGCGCGTCACCAGCTTGCCGCTTTGCGTGTCGAGCTGGCCGACCAGCAGATTCAGGTTCCGCTCACCCGGCTCGGCCTTGTCGCCCTCCGGGCTATAGGCGACGGCTACCACCTGCAGTTGCGGGTCGTCCGGCCAGGGCTTGCAGGCTGCGGCCACTACCGGCGTGGCCGCACCGGACTGCGGCGCTTGCCATCCCTGCTGGCCGAGCAGCCCGGCCAGTGTCTGCAAGGTCGCGTCGTCGCAAGGCTGCGCGGTGCGCTCCGCCGCGCTGGCGCTGCCGGCAAGGGCCAGCAGCGCGGCGCAGGTCCATTTCCCTATGGGGTACATCGGGTGCTCCTTGGGTTCATCGAGGTGGATCAGCGGCCTTCGCTGTCCTTCCACTTGGTCATCAGGGTGTTCGATTCCAGGCTCTCGTCGAGCAGCTTCTTCGCTGTCTCCACGCCGGCCACCGGCAGCCCGGCGGGGTCGAGCAGGCCGATCTGCACCAGCACGCTGGCCTGGTCCCAGTAGATGTGTTCGTGGCACAGCTTGTCACCGCGGAAGCGGATCACGCCGAGCATGGGGATCTCCACATACTTGCCGGTGGGCGGCACGCCGGGAAGCATCCAGTCGATCTCGGTGGAATGGGTGAAGCACATGACGAACTCGTCCACTACCTGCAGCGCGCCGACGGTGCGGGAGATCGGCACCAGCTTCATGTCCGGCGGATTGCCGTGCACGAAGTGGTTGCGATAGAAGCGCGCCAGGTCGTCCTGGCCGACGCCGCCGGTCATGGTCGGGATGTGGTTGACGTAGGGCTGGGCGACCATGGTTGCCATGGTGGCGGGTACATCGCGGGCGGCGAATTCGTGGTGGATGTGGTCTTCCCACAGCTGCGACAGGTCGAAGTCCGGGCCGATCTCGCGTTTCAGCGCGCCGATGCTGCGCTCGTGGGCCATCAGCGCGGCGGGCTTGTCGAAGTGCATGCCGCCCGGGCGGGCGAAGGCGTGGTCGACGCCGGGGTAGCTGTAGATTTCCGCCTTCGGCAGCTTGCCGAGGACTTCGCCGATGGCGGCGCGGGCGTTGGCGTCGCAGTACACGTCCTGCTCGGCGAAATGCAGCACGAGGCGGCCTTTGATGTTCTGCGCCTCGTCGAGCATCTGTTCGATGCCCATGCCGTAGTAGCCCACCGAGCAGGCGGCGTCGGTGCGCGCGGCGGTGAGGTAGGCGAGCTTGCCGCCCAGGCAGAAACCGACGTAGCCGATGCCACGGTCCTCGACCTCAGGCAGGGCGCGCAGGGCGTCCATGGCGGCGGCGATGTCGTCCACGCCCTTGTCCACATCGAAGCGCTGGAACAGGCCGATGGCCTGGCCGAACTCGGCTTCGCTGTAGCCCAGTTCCAGGTTCGGCTGCAGACGCCAGAACAGGTCGGGCACCAGGGCGACATAGCCTTCCTCGGCGTAGCTGTCGGCGATGCTGCGCATGTTGGCATTGACGCCGAAGATCTCCTGGCCAATCACCACGCCGGGGCCGTGTCCGCTGGCCGGTACCGCGAGATAACCGCTGAAGCTGCCGCTGCCGTCACGCGCGGCGATGCTGATGCTCTTGCCCATTCCCTTCTCTCCCAGGCTCGTTGTTGTGTTGTTCTGGCGCCGCATAGGGTGCTTGCTGGAGCGGCGCCTGCCAAGAGGGGCCCGATGCTTGTGAGGGAAGGTGGCGCAGCGCTACCATCGCGCCCCTCATGAAAACGGAGCTTCGGGATTGCATCGCATGGAGAGGAAGTGGGGTATCGCGCGTATTGGCCTGCTGCTGGCGGTAGCGGCAATGACGGCCTGCAGCAGCGTACCGAAGGACGAGACGCCACGACTGGTGCCGCGCGACACGGCGCCGCCGGAGTATCCGCAGCAGTTCCGGCCGCGGGGTATCGACGGCAGGGTGAAGACCTCCTTCGATATCGAGGCCAGCGGCGAGGTCGCCAACGTGCAGATCCTCGAGTCGAGCAACCCCGCGCTGGCCGAAGCCGTGCGCGAGCGTGTATCCCAGTGGCGCTTCGAGCCCTGGCAGCCGACCGCCAAGTACACCGCTCCATGGCAGGTGGTGAAGACCTTCGAGTTCAAGCAGGCCGAAGCCGGCACCCCGATACTGCCCTCGGACAAGGCAGCGGGGAACTCCGAGGAGAGCCTGGCGAACACCGTGCGTGAACTCCTCGCCCAGCCTTGCAGCGCCATCAGCAGCCAGTATGCCGAATTCCACCAGGCCTACCCGGACCGGCCGCTGGATCAACTGGCGACCTTCCGCATGACCAGTGGCGCGCTGCTGCTCTCCCAGCTCAGCGGCAAGCTGGATGTGGAGAAGAACCGGCTGATCGACAAGCGCTTCGATGCTGCTCTGCCTCGAGTGCTGGAGCGCTGCCAGCGGCAGCCTGACGCCGTCTATTCCGATGTGCTCGCCGAAGAGATGCGCCGCGCACAGGTTGACAGCGCCGGTTCCTGAGCCGAAAAACACAGGTTGAACCTGCGAGGAACCTGGCCATGCTGATGCGCGCGCAAACCGCCTGCCTGCTGATCATCGACATTCAGGAGCGCCTGTTCCCGGCGATCCACGACAACGAGGCGGTCCTGGAACACAGCGCCTGGCTGCTGGCGATCGCGCGGCGGCTGGGTGTACCGGTGCTGGCCACCGAGCAGTATCCGAAGGGTCTTGGGCCGACCGTGCCGGCGCTGCGCGATGAGCTGAGCGATGGCGAAGTCCTGGAGAAGATCGCCTTTTCCGCCGTCACCGATCCCGGCCTGTTGCAGATGCCTGGAGGCGAGCGCCGGCAGTTCGTGGTGTGCGGCACCGAGGCCCATGTCTGCGTGCTGCAGACGGTGCTCGGCCTGCTGGCGGAGGACCGCGAGGTGTTCGTGGTGGCGGAGGCGGTTGGCTCCCGTCGCCCGCAGGACAAGGCCTTGGCGCTGGAAAGGATGCGCCAGGCGGGCGCGGTGATCGTCTCCCGGGAAATGGTCGCCTTCGAGTGGATGGAGCGCGCGGGGACGGAAGGCTTCCGCGAGATCAGCAGGCAGTTCATCCGCTGATCGGCGGCTCCACCCTCAACGGGTGACGAACAGGCGGTCGCCGAGAAAGTCGAGGAACACCCGCAGCTTCAGCGACATGCGCCGGCCCGCCGGCCACAGCGCATGGAAGCTGCCCAGGTGCGCGGTGTGTTCGCTCAGCACCTGCACCAGCCGGCCGTCGTTCAGCGCGCTGCGCACCGCGAAGTCGGGCAGGCAGGCGATGCCCATGCCCTGGCTGGCGACGTTGATCAGCATGTCGGCGGTGTTGCAGATCAGCCCGCCTTCCAGGCGCGGCTCCGTTTCTCCGGGGGCGAGCTGCAGCGGCCAGCGCTGCACCAGCCCGCTGCTCGGATAGCGGTAGTGCAGGCACAGGTGCTGGTTGAGGTCCGCCGGGCGCCGTGGCGTGCCGTACTGGCGCAGGTAGCCGGGCGAGGCCACCAGCAGCAGGCTGAAGTCGCCCAGCTTGCGCGCCTTGAGCCGCGAGTCGCGCAGCTCGCCACCGCGCACCACGAGATCGAAACCCTCCTCGATGACGTCCACCAGGCGGTCGGTGAAGTCGATGTCGAGCTGGATGCGCGGGTAGCAACGGAGGAATTCCGGCAGCACCTGCGGCAGCAGCCCGGCCACCAGCGGCATGCTGATCTTCAGCCGGCCACGCGCCTGCTGCGTCGATAGCGCCAGTTCCTGCTCCGCCGCTTCCAGTTCGTCGAGGATGCGTCGGCAGCGGTCGAGGAACAGCTGGCCTTCGTTGGAGAGGCTCAGGCTGCGCGTGCTGCGGTGGAACAGGCGTACGCCCAGGCGTTCTTCGAGGCGCGCGATGCTCTTGCCCACCGCCGAGGCGGAGAGGCCGAGCAGGCGTGCGGCCTGGGCGAAGCTCAGGGTCTCGGCGACCTGGAGGAACACGCGCAGGCCGTTGAGGCTGTCCATGGTTGGGTATCCGGGAGGGCGGGCGGCCATTGTGCCGCGCAATGGGGAAGCGATTGCGGACATCGACGTCCGTTATGTTCGGAATCCTAGCCTGTTTTTCCGTAATGGCGGGTTGATTAGCTTGTGGCAGGTCTTCCTCGATTCCTTACGGACCCGCCATGAACCCTTCCCACGACCTCCCTGAAACCCGATCCGAGGCCTCGCGCTGGCTGCTGTTGCTCGCGGCCAGCCTGACGGCGGTGCTGATTCCCCTGTGCTTCACCGGCCCGGCCGTGGTGCTGCCGGCCATTGCCCATGAGCTGGGTGGCTCGGCGGTGGCGCTGAACTGGATCGTCAACGGCTATGTGCTGGCCTATGGCGCGGCGATGATGGCGGCCGGCAGCCTGGCGGACGTGTATGGGCGCAAGCGCGTCTGGCTGGTGGGCCTGGCGCTGTTCTGCCTGACCACCCTGGCGATCCCGCTGGCGGGTTCGGTGGCGGTCATCGATTTGCTACGAGTCTTGCAGGGGGCCGGTGGTTCGGCAGCTTTTGCCGCCGCGATGGCGGCACTGGCGCAGGAATTCGACGGACCGATCCGTACGCGCGTGTTCAGCCTGCTGGGCACGACCTTCGGTGTCGGCCTGGCGTTCGGCCCGTTGCTCGCCGGCTGGCTCACCGACGGGCCGGGCTGGCGCTGGGTGTTCCTGGTGCCGGCGGTCTGCGCGCTGGCGTCGGTGCCGGTGGTGGTGCGCTATTGTCGCGAAACCCGCGACCCGCAGGCGCGCGGCCTGGACTGGCCTGGCGCGCTGAGCTTCACCGCCGCTCTCAGTCTCTTCACCTATGGTCTGCTGCTGGCGCCTGAGCAGGGCTGGGCGAGTCTCTCCGTGATCACGACGCTGGTGCTGAGTGTCGTGTTGCTGGTCGTGTTCATTGCCCTGGAGCGTCGTGTACAGCGACCTTTGCTCGATCTGTCGCTGTTCAGCCAATGGCGCTTCGTCGGCGTGCAGCTGTTGGGCGCGTCGCCCGCGTTCGCCTACGTGGTGCTGATCGTGCTGCTGCCCGGGCGCTTCATCGGCGTCGAAGGGCAGGGCGCGCTGCAGGCCGGCTGGACCATGCTGGCGCTGTCGGCGCCGCTGTTGGTGGTGCCTTTCCTGGCGGCGCTGCTGGCGAAGCATTTCAGCGCAGGCAGCCTTTCGGCGATTGGCCTGCTGATTGTGGCGGGCGGTTTGCTGTGGCTGGCACGCAACCTGGCGGGTGGTGTGGCGCCGGATATGCCGCTGCTGGTGATCGGCATCGGTATCGGCTTGCCCTGGGGGCTGATGGATGGCCTGGCGGTGAGCGTGGTCGAGCGCGAGCGTGCAGGCATGGCGACGGGCATTTTCAATACGGTGCGGGTGTCTGCCGATGCGGTGGCCATTGCCGTGGTCGGCGCCTTGCTGGCCACGCTGATCGCGGCGCAGATGGAGCCGCTGGGTCTGGCCACGGCGGATCGGCTGATGAGTGCCAACCAACTGGCCATCGGCAATCTGGCGGCGGTCGTCGATCAGCTTCCGCAGCTGGCGCCCGAGCAACTGCGCAGCGATTACGTGGCAGTGTTCAGCCGCGTGCTGGAGCTGCTGGCGGGCGTGACCTTGGCGGTCGCCGGGCTGGTGTTCCTGCTGCTGGGCCGGGAACGGGCGCCGGTGCTTGCCGCCGAGACCTGAGTGCCGGGTGGCGGCGGATAACGCGTGCCGCGTTATGCGCCCTACGGTCGGGCTCGGCAGGGCTTCGGATCGAGGACGTAGGGCGAATAACCGCCTGCGGTTATCCGCCGAGCCCCTGTGCGCCCAGCGGTGGCGGTTTGTTTCAGTAGCGGCGGTGTTCCGGCTCGAGGAAGGTCCAGGCGACGAAGCGACTCTGCTTCTGCCCCTGGGCCATGTCCACGGTACGGATGCTGACGGCGCCGGCCTTCTTCAGGGCGCGGCGCAGATCGTCGAGGTTGCCGGCCTTGGACACCAGCGAGCTGAACCAGCGCACCTGCTGGCCGACTTCGGCGCTTTCCGCCGCCAGCCTGCGCAGGAAGGCGATCTCGCCGCCTTCGCACCACAGCTCGTTGTTCTGCCCGCCGAAGTTCAGACTGGGCAACTGGCGCGAGGGGTCGAGCTTGCCGAGATTCTTCCACTTGCGCCGGCTGCCGCTGCTGGCTTCTTCGGGCGATGAGTGGAAGGGCGGGTTGCACAGGGTCGCGTCGAAGCGCTCATCGGCGCCGAGCAGGCCGCGGAAGATGTGCTTCGGATCATGCTGCTGGCGCAGTTCGACGGCTTCGGCGAGGCCCGGATTGCCGTTGACGATGGCGTGGGCGGAGGCCAGGGCGGCCGGCTCGATGTCCGAACCGAGGAAGCGCCAGCCGTAGTCGCGGTGGCCGATCAGCGGGTAGATGCAGTTGGCGCCGACGCCGATGTCCAGCATGCGCACGTCTGGCCCGCGCGGCACGCTGCCGCCGTTGTCCTCGGCAAGCAGGTCGGCGAGGTAGTGCACGTAGTCCGCGCGGCCGGGAATCGGCGGGCAGAGGAAGCCGGCGGGAATGTCCCATTGGCCGATGCCGTATTGCGCCTTCAGCAGCGCGCGGTTGAACACCCGCACCGCCTCTGGATTGGCGAAGTCGATGCTGGGCTTGCCGTAGGGGTTGGTGATGACGAAGCGGCCCAACTCCGGGCAGCCCCCGATCAGCGCCGGGAAGTCGTAGTGGCCCTGGTGGCGGTTGCGCGGGTGCAGCAGGTTCGGCCGCTTGGCGGCGGGATCGCGCAGGGGCTGGGCAGGTTTTGTCGGCGCGGCGGGGCGTTTCGACGACTTGGGCGGTTTCGGCAGATTCGACATGAGGGCGCGCGGGGCTGGGATGCGGTGGGGGATTTTCCCACAGATGGGCGCATCAGCCGAGCAGCACGTTGCCCAGTTGGTCGAACAGCAGGCAGCAGAGCAGCAGCGGGATCGGCAGGCCGAGCAGGGTGCCGAGCATGTAAGGCCAGAAGCCGATGCCGGAGAGCGCCAGGCTGTAGTTCAGGGTCGGCGAGGTGATGAAGGCGTGGCGCAGCAGGAACACGCTGCTGGCCGGGCGCTGGTCGAGGTGGCTGAACACCGCGCGGGTCAGCTTGTTGTTCAGCAGGCGCAGGCCATTGCCGCCGACGGCGCGTACGATCAGGAAGGTGAAGCCGCAGGAGAACACCGCCGCGCAGTAGGTGATCAGCCCGCCCCACAACTTGCCCATGGCCAGCACCGCGGCGGCGAGGAACAGCAGGCCGGGGATGTGCAGCAGGTTACCCAGGGCGAACAGCCCGACGAACAGCAGCAGGCCGCGCAGGCGGTTGTCGGTCAGCTCGTTGCGCAGGACGTCGAGGCTGAACTCCTCGTGCAGGCCGCTGGCGCGGTAGAGCAGGGCCAGCACACCGGCGAAGGCAAGCAGCAGGATCAGTCGGCGCAGGCGCCAGAGGGCGGGCGGGACGGCAAGCATGCGGGCGGGCTCAGGGGTACTGCAGGATGTCCTTGATCCTGGGCAGGTGCGCGGCGATCCAGCGCGGATCGATGGCACCCCAGTCGCGGATTCGGTAGTGGCCGGCGTTGTTGCGTTCGCCGTCGTGCTGCTCGAAGGCGCAGTCGATGTCCAGGTCGGCCAGCGCGGCCAGGGTGTCCTGGGCGGTGCGCCGGGGCATGCCGGTGGCTTCCATCAGCGCCGGGACGCTGGTGGCAGTGCCGCTGTCGATCAGCCAGGCCACGTAGAGGCGGCGGTAGAAACTGCTTTTGGTCTTGCTCACTTCCATCGAGACGTCTCCTTTAGGTGCGGCTACAGCGGCAGCAGCCAGGGTACCAGCACAACGCTGACGATCATCACCAGAATCGTGAAGGGTACGCCAACCTTGACGAAATCGGCGAAGCGATAGCGCCCCGGACCCAGCACCAGCGTATTCACCGGCGAGGAAATCGGCGTCATGAAGGCCGCCGACGCGGCCAGCGCGACGATCATCGCGAAGGCTTCGGGGGAGGCGCCCAGGGCCTTGGCCGTGGCGATCGCTACCGGTGCCATGAGCACGGCGGTGGCGGTGTTGGAGATGAACAGGCCGATTACCGCCGTCAGCACGAACAGGCTGGCGAGAATGGCATAGGGCCCGGCGCCGCCGAGCGCGCCGACCAGCCCATTGACCGCCAGGGTGATACCGCCGGTCTTCTGCAAGGCCAGGGCGAAGGGCAGCATGCCGACGATCAGCAGCAGGCTCTGCCAGTGGATGGCGCGGTAGGCGCTGTCCATGTCGATGCAGCGGAACGCGCCCATCAGCAGGCAGGCGATCAGCGCGGCCATGACATTGGGCACCAGCCCGCTGACCATCAGGATCACCATCACCGCCAGGCTGAACAGCGCATGCGGCGCCTGGCTGGCGGCGGGGGCGGCCTCGTCCACCTCCATGGGCAGGCCGAGCACGAGGAAGTCGCGGCCGCGGGTCTGCAACTGGCGGATGTCCTTCCAGGGGCCGACCACCAGGAGGGTATCGCCGACCTTCAGCTTGGCCTCCAGCAGCCCGTCCACCACGGCTTCGCGGTTGCGCCGCAGGCCGACCACGTTGAGGCCGAACTGGCTGCGGAACTCCAGGTCCAGCACGCTCCTGCCCAGCAGGGTGGACTCCGGCGGCAGGGTTACTTCGGCCATGCCGACCTCATGGGAGCGCTCGCTGAAGTAGTCGCCCTGCAGGCTCAGCGGCTCCAGGCCATAGTCGTGGTAGAGGCCCAGCAGATCGGTGCGCTCGCCGAAGATATCCACCAGCAGCACATCGCCGGCCTGCAGCTGGATATTCGCGTTGGGGCTGAGGATCTTCATGCGGAAATGCGCGGTCCGTTCGATGGCCACCACGTTGGTGCCGGCGCGGGCGCGCAGCTCCACCTCGCTCAGGCTCATGCCCACCAGCCGCGAATCGTGGCGAATGCGCAGGCGGCGCTCGCGGCCGGCGAGCTGGTAGTCGCGGATCAGGTCGCCCAGGGTGCGGCGCTTGACGCTCTGCTTGTCGTCCTCAGCGTCGTCCCCCAGCCAGCGACGCGCCACCAGCATGTAGCCGACGCCCAGCAGCAGCACGACCAGGCCGAAGGGCGTGAAGCTGAAGAAGCCGAAGCCCTTCGAACCCTCGCGCACCAGCTCGCTGTGCACCACCACGTTGGGCGCGGTGGCGACCAGGGTGAGCATGCCGCTGATCAAGCCGGCGAAGCTCAGCGGCATCATCAGGCGGCGCGGTGAAACGTGCAGGCGTGCGGCGATGCTCAGCACCACCGGGATGAAGATGGCGACCACGCCGGTGGAGCTCATCACCGAGCCGAGCCCGGCCACGGCGAGCATCAGCAGCACCAGCAGGCGCGTCTCGCTGGCACCGGCGCGGCGCGTCAGCCACTCGCCGATGCGGTAGGCCACACCGGTTCGCACCAGTCCCTCGCCGATGACGAACAGCGCGGCGATCAGGATGACGTTGGGATCGGCGAAGCCGGCCAGCGATTCCTGCACGCTGAGGATGCCCGACAGCGGCAGGGCGACCATCACCAGCAGGGCGACCACGTCCATGCGCGGACGGTTGATGACGAACAGCCCGACAGCGGTGGCGAGCAGGGCGAGGACCCAGATCAGTTGCAGACTCATGCGCTTCCCTAGCGAATTCCCGGCGCCATTGTGCCCGCTGGCGCGGGCGCAATGCCTTGACCCGGTGCAGCTTAGCGAAGCCTGCGACCCTGCGTATGAAGGGAAAAGCCCTTACGGCAGCCGCGCAACCGGGGTGATCTGCCTCGGATCGGTGCGCAGTTCGATCAGCGCCGGCTTGCCGCTGGCCTGGGCTCGCGCGAAGGCGGCGGCGAAATCCTCGGTGCGCTCTACCAGTTCGCCGTGGGCGCCAAAGGCGTGGGCGAGGGCGACGAAGTCGGGGTTGCGCAGTTGTGTACCGCTGATGCGACCGGGGTACTCGCGCTCCTGGTGCATGCGGATGGTGCCGAGCATGCCGTTGTTGACCACGATGACGGTCAGCGCCGCGCCGTACTGCACGGCGGTGGCCAGCTCCTGCGGGTACATCATGAAGCAGCCGTCGCCGGCGAAGCACACCACGCTGCGCTGCGGATCGCGCAGCTTGGCGGCTATGGCGGCGGGGAAGCCGTAGCCCATGGCGCCGTTGGTGGGAGCGAGCTGGCTGCGTGGCGAGCGATAACGGTAGAAGCGGTGCACCCACACGGCGTAGTTGCCGGCGCCGTTGCTGATCACCGCGTCCTCCGGCAGCGTTTCGTTCAGGTGCTGGATGACTTGCGTGAGATCCACGCCCTGCGGCGGTTCTGCGTTCCGCGGCGGGGCGATGTAGCTGAGGTAGTCGGCGCGGGCAGCGGCGGTCCATTCGGCCCAGGGCGTCTCGGCGAGGGGCGCGAGGCCGGCGAGGGCGGCGGCGATCTCCGGCATGCCGGCCTGGATGCTCTGGTCCGCCTGGTAGACGCGGCCCAGTTCGCTGGCGTCGGCGTAGACGTGGATCATGTTCTGCAGCGGACGCGGGCTCTGGACCAGGGTGTAGCCGGCAGTCGGCGTTTCGCTCAGGCGCGTGCCGAGCACGATCAGCAGGTCGGCCTCCTGCACCCGCGCGGTGAGCGCGGGCGAGGCGCCGAAACCGAGCTGGCCGACATACTGCTCGTCGCGGTTGTCGATCAGGTCCTGGCGGCGGAACGAGGCCACCAGCGGCAGGCGGTTGGCGCGGGCGAAGGCGCGCACCTGCTCGCAGGCTGGCGGTGTCCAGCCG
>NZ_JBGLYK010000184.1:0-11729 GCF_047304025.1 Pseudomonas sp. Pseusp97
CCGCCCCCCCCCCCCCCTCCCCCCGCGGGGCTGTGCTGTCGCCGCCCCCCCCCCCCCCCCCCCCCGGCGGGGGGCGGGGGCGGGCGCCCCCCCCCCCCCCCCCCCCCCGCTCCTACAGACCACCGGATCGTTAGCACGGCCGGAAAAGAAAACGGGGCTCAGATCAGCCCCGTTTCCTCGTCATCGTTGATCAGCCGGGTCAGCCCGCCCAGCGCCTCGCGGGCCTGGGTCCGGTTGAGCAGTTTGGAGCGCGCTGCCGGCGGCAGGTCGGTGATGCGGATCACGCCCTTGGTGATCAGCACCGAGATCAGGTCCTCCAGCACCCGGATCATGTCCAGGTCGCTCTGCTTGAGCTGCAGCAGGCTGCTCTCGGCCGCCCAGGCCTGGATGTCCGGATGGTCCGCCGGCAGCGTGCCAGTGGCGCCTTCGAACTCGGCGTCCTCGACGCGTGCGATCTTCCCGTCGGCGTTGCGCTGGATATGCAGCATCGACCCGTCCCCATGTTTCGTGATGTGAAGGAACGCCAGCGGAACCACCCCGAAGGGTGGCCCCGCTGGCGCCGTGTCAGAGCCTGAACGTTCGGAAGCCTTGCGGCAACTGCCGATCAGTGATGCTCAGTCTTGACCACCGGGTCGGAACCCGCCACCAGCTTGTTGACGATCTCGGTGGAGGTCGAGCCGTAGGCGGAGAGGTCGACGCCGCTCAGCTTGATGGTGACGTCCGCGCTGCTGTTGACCTGGCCGGTGGTGCTCACCTGCAGGGTCGAGGTCGCGGTGTCCACCTTCAGGTAGCTGAGGATGTCGTTGTGCGCGGCGTCCGGCAGCAGGTCGCTGAGGTCGATGCGGTCACCTTCGCTGGCCTTGAAGTCGGTGATGGTCGCGCTGCCGGTGTCGCCGGCACGCCACAGGAAGGTGTCGGCACCCGCGCCGCCGGTGAGGGTATCGCTGCCCTTGCCGCCGATCAGGATGTCGTCTCCGGCGCCGCCATTGAGGATGTCGTTGCCCTCGTTGCCCACCAGCAGGTCGTTGCCGCCGTCGCCGTTGAGAGTGTCGTTGCCCGCGCCGCCGTACAGCGAGTCGTTGCCGTTGCCGCCATTGAGGGTGTCGTTGCCGGTGCCCCCGTAGAGGATGTCGTGGCCGTTGCCGCCGCTGAGGCTGTCGTTGCCGTCCAGGCCGTGGAGCAGGTCGTTGTTGCCGGTGGCCGTGGTGCTGGTGGTAGTGGCGACGGTGACGCTCAGGGTGCCGCTGGTGCTGGCGGTCGTGCCGTTGGACTCGGTGGCGGTGGCGGTCACGTTGAGGGTCAGGGTGCCGGTGTAGTTCACCGCGGTGAGCAGTTGCAGGTCGTGCAGCTGTGCCTCGGTGAAGGTCCAGCTGCCATCGGCGCCCTTGGTGCCGGCGGTGAAGGCGGCATCGGACGGTACGCCGGTGATTTTCACGCTCAGGCTTTCCGAGCCGCTGGGGTCGACCAGTCCGGTGGTCAGGGCGATGTCCACGGCGGAGCCGTAGGTCTTGTCGCCGTAGGTGACCGTGGTGTTGCTGATGGCCAGGCTGGAGTCCTTGCCGTCATCGCCACCGTTGAGCACCAGCCAGTCGAAGTGGTAGTTGCCGTTCATGGTCGCGGTGAAGCTCTGGATACCATTGCCGTTGACGCTGGCGCCCAGTTGCTCCGAGGAGGTCACCTGGATGACCTGCCTGGCGCCGGTCGGGTCGGTGACGACCAGGGCAACGATGTCGTTGAAGCCGTTCTGGATTTCACTGACGGTGTTCTCGCCGTTGGTGAAGGCCCAGGTGAAGTTGATCTTGCTGCCGGCGGTGAGGCTGTAGTCGGAGCTGGTCAGCGCACCGTCGATGACGTTGACCGCGGCATTGTTGGTGATCGGACCGGACGGCGGGTTGAACTTGTCCAGCGTACCGCTGGAAAGCCCGGTTTCCTGTTCCAGGATCGCCTGGCTCACGGCCTGGCTGGTGCCGATGGTGACGGCACCCGGGGTGAGGGCGAACAGGCTGCCGCTGACCAGTACCGGCGCATCGGCCACCGGGCTGACGCTGACCGCGACGGTGCTGGTGGCGGTGCCGCCATGACCGTCGCTGACGGTGTAGCTGATGGTGTCGTTGCCGCTGAAGTTGGTCTTCGGCGTGTAGGTCAGGGTGCCGTCGGCATTGATCACCACGCTGCCGTTGCCGGCGCTGGCGCTGCTGACGGTGAGCTTGTCGCCGTCCACGTCGCTGTCGTTGGCCAGCACATCGATCTTCACCGCCGTGTCTTCCTTGGTGCTCGCGGTATCGGCGACGAGGGTCGGCGCATCGTTCACCGCGTTGACACCCACGGTGACGGTCGCGGTGCTGGTGCCGCCATGGCCGTCGCTGATGGTGTAGGTGAAGCTGCCGCTGCCGTTGAAGTCCTTGGCCGGGGTGAAGACGACGTTGCCGCCTTCGAGCTTGACGCTGCCGTTGACCGCGCCCTGTACGCTGACAATCGACAGGCTGTCGCCGTCGATGTCGCTGTCGTTGCCCAGCAGGGTCTGCGGGGCGATGGTCAGCGGGGTGTCCTCGTTGGTCACCAGCTCGCCCACGGTGTGGGTCAGGCCGGTGCCGCCCAGTACGCTGTAGGTGCCGTTCTGCGGGCGCATCTCCACTTGCAGCTGGGCCTGGCCGCCCTGGTCCCAATAGACGATCTCGATGCTGTGGTTGCCGCTCTGGGCGATGCTGAAGACCGCCGATTCGCGGCCGGTCGGGCTCTGGTTGGCGTCGTACTTGAAGACTTCCACGCCGTCGATCCTGATGCTGAAGCCATCGTCGGCATTGACCCGCAGCTGGTAGTTGCCGGCATTGAGGTTGATCGCGCCGGTCAGCTGGATGATCGCGTCGGAGGTATTCGCCGGATCGGTGTTGAGGCTCTTCGCATCGTTGCCGAGGAACTTCTGCAGGTTGCCGTCGCCGCCCAGGTCACCGCCGCTGAGGCTGTAGTTCAGCGAACTGGCGGTGAAGGTCGCGGCCGCCGCCTTGCCGGTGATGAACGACAGCACCTGGGACAGGGTGGTCAGGTTGCTGCCATCGGTGCCTTCGCGATAGCCCCAGTAGCTGCCCTTCAGGCCGCTGACGGTGAAGCTGTCGTTGGCGGCCACCGGTGCGTCGTTCACCGGGGCGACATTGAGGGTCAGCTTGTTCGGCGTGGCGTCGAAGGCGCCGTTGCTGTCCTTCACCGAGAAGGTGAAGCTCGCGTAGTTGTTGCCGTTGGCATTGGCCGCCGGGGTGAATACCAGCTTGCCGAGGTCGGCTGCGTCGATCACCTGGCCGGCGGTCACGGCGGTGCCGTTGAACTTCAGCGTGCCGTTGCCGGGCAGGCTGTCGATGCGCACCGCGCTGAGGGCGTCGCCGGCGTCCACGTCGGTGAAGCCGAAGTCGGCGGCGCTGAAGCTGCGGCTGCTGTCCTCGTTCAGGGTGATGCTGTTGTCGGTGCCGTTGGGGGCATCGTTGACCGGCGTGACGTTGATGGTGATCACCTGGTCGGTGATGCCGCCGTGGCCGTCGTTCGCCTGCACGGTAAAGCTGTCGGTGCCGTTGTAGTTGGCCACCGGGGTGTAGGTGTAGCTGCCGTTGGCATTGACCACCACGCTGCCGTGGCTGGCGCCACCGTTGGCCTTCAGCGCGAAGGTGACGGTGTCGTTCTCCACGTCGGTGGCGGTGAGCTGGCCGGTCTTCGCGGTGTCTTCGGCGGTGGTGAGGCTGGCCTGACTGGTGAAGACCGGAGCATCGTTGACCGGGGTGACGGTGACGTTGATCACCTGCTCGGTGATGCCGCCGTGGCCATCGCTGACCTGCACGGTGAAGCTGTCGCTGCCGTTGTAGTTGGCGGCCGGGGTGTAGGTGTAGCTGCCGTTGGCGTTGACCACCACGCTGCCGTGGGCCGGGGTGGAGCCGGACTTCAGGGAGAAGGTGAGGGCGTCGTTTTCCACATCGGTCGCGGTCAGGGTGCCGTTGAGCGCGGTGTCTTCGGCGGTGCTGGCAGTGGGCGAGCTGGTGAATACCGGCACGTCGTTGACCGGGGTGACGTTGATCTTCACCACGGAGTCGACGAAGCCACCGTGGCCATCGCTGACGCGCACGGTGAAGCTGTCGGCGCCGTTGTAGTTGGCCGCCGGGGTGTAGGTGTAGTCGCCGGTGGTGGTGTTCAGCAGCAGGGTGCCGTGGCTCACCCCGGACTGCAAGGCGTAGCTGAGGCTGTCGCCATCGACGTCGCTGGCGATGATCTTGCCCACCAGCGGAGTGTCTTCTGCCACGTCCTTCTGCTGGTTGGCGGCGGTCGGCGCGTCGTTCACCGGGGTGACGGTGATGCTCACGGCCTGGTCGACGACCCCTCCATTGCCGTCGTCCACGGTGACGGTGAAGCTGTCGGCACCGTTGTAGTTGGCGTCCGGGGTGTAGGTGTAGTGACCGTCGGCCTGCAGGGTCAGGGTGCCGTGGGCCGGGCCGGTCTTCAGGCTGTAGGTGAGGCTGTCGCCGTCGACGTCGGTGGCCTGCACCTGGCTGACCAGCGCGGTGTCTTCGGCGGTGGTGGCAGTGGGCGAACTGGTGAATACCGGCGCGTCGTTGACCGGGGTGACGGTGATGGTGACCGTGGAGTAGGTCACGCCGCCCTTGCCATCGCTGATGGCGATGGAGAAGGAATCGGTACCGTGGAAGTTCGCCGCCGGGACGTAGATGTACTGACCGGTCTGGTGGTAGATCGTCAGCGACGCGGAGTGCTGCGGCATGCTGCCGAAGCTGTAGGTGAGCTGATCGCCGTCCACGTCGCTGGCGACGATCTTGCCGCTGAGCGAGGTGTCTTCGGCGATGGTCTTGGTCTGGTCGCTGGTGGTCGGCGCGTCGTTCACCGGCTTGATGCCGACCGTGACGACCTGTTCCACGCTGCCGCCATGGCCATCGCTGACCAGCACGGTGAAGCTGTCGCTGCCGTTGTAGTTGGCGTCCGGGGTGTAGGTGTAGTGGCCGTCGGTGCCGAAGGTGACGCTGCCGTTGGCCGGACCGCTGCCGTTCTTCAGGGTGTAGCTGAGGTTGTCGCCGTCGACATCGCTGGCATGGATCTGCCCGCTGACCGGCGTGTCCTCGTCGGTCTGCAGGTTCTGGCTGCCGCTCACGGTCGGCGCATCGTTCACCGGGGCGACGGTGACGACCAGGTCCAGGGTGCGGGTCGCGGTGTCGCCGTTGCTGGCCTCGGTCGCGGTGGCGCTGACCTCCAGCTTGATGGTGCCGTTGAAGTTCTCCGGCGGTGTCAGGGTCAGGGTCTCGAGGTTCCAGCCCTTGAGGTCGACGCTCTGGTGGGTGGCGTCGGCGGTGAAGCTGTGCGTGCCGTCGCTGAGGATGGCGCCAGCCGGGATCTTGCCGATGCTGATGGCCAGGGATTCCGAGCCATCGGTGTCGACCAGCGCGGCGTGGATCTTCGACAGTGCGATGGCACTGTCCTCATTGCCCTGGTTGAGCGCGGCGGCGGTGTAGTAGCCCTGGCCATCGCTGCCCAGGTGCGCGGTGAGGTTCTCGCCCCCGGCGGTCAGCTCGCCGGCGTCGTGGTAGACCAGTGCGCTGTCGGTGCCCAGCAGTCTGGGCGCGCTGCCATTGTCGGAGAGCTTCAGGTCGAAGTTGCCCGGGCCGCTCTGGTTGTGCTGGTACAGCGCCAGGGTGTAGTAGCCGCTTTCGGTCGGGGTGAAGGTGCCGCTGTACTTGCCGCTGCTGCCGCCCCAGGTGGCCTGGGCGACGTTGGTGCCGCCGATGACCAGGCGCACGCTGTCGTCGCCGGTGCCGCTGAAGGTATAGGTGTGGCCGGCTTCGAGGAAGATCAGGCCGCTGACCTTGCTGGCGGTGCCGGCCGGTACGTCGCTGTCCTTGGCGCTGTTGATCGATTCGCTGGTGGCCGGGGCGCCGGCCGCGTCGATCTTGCTCTGCAGGTCGCCGGGCGCGGCGCCGTTGCCGCCGGTGCCCAGGTTCAGGCCGGTCCAGGTTTGCAGGGTCAGGCCGGAGGAACTGAGGTGGTTGCCCAGGCTCAGGTCGGGTTGGTCGGCGATGGCTGCGATGGTCACCGCTACGCTGGCCGTCGAGGTACCGCCATGGCCATCGCTGATGCTGTAGGTGATGGTGTCGGAGCCGCTGAAGTTCGCCTTGGGCGTGTAGCTCAGGGTGCCGTCCTGGTTGATCACCACGCTGCCATTGCCGGCGCTGGCGCTGGTGACGGTCAGGCTGTCGCCGTCCGGATCGGTGTCGTTGCCCAGCACGTCGATCTTCAGCGTGGTGTCTTCCTGGGCGCTGGCGGTGTCGGCCACGGCGCTCGGGCCATCGTTGGCGCCGGTGATCACGAGCTTGAGCACGCCATCATCGCTGGCGTTGTGCTCGTCGCTGACGCTGTACTTGACCTCGATTTCCTTGGTCTCGCCGGCCTTCAGGCCCTGGTAGGCCGGATCGCTGCCGTTGAAGGTCCACTTGCCGTCGGCCTGCAGCACGAAGCCGGCCGGGGCATTGCCGATCAGCGCGAACTGCAGCTTGGCGCCGTCGTCGACATCGCTGGCGCCGAGCTGGCCCTGGCTGGTGAGGTCTTCGGCGACCTGTGCCTGGCTGTTGCTGGCGATCGGCGCGTCGTTGCTGCCGTTGATGGTGATGGTGACGCTGCCGGTGGTGCCGTCGGCGCTCTTGACCGCGAACACCTCGCTCAGGGACTTGCCCTGGGCCAGGTGATCGAAGGCGGAGTTGGCGACGAAGCTCCAGTTGCCGGCGCTGTCGATGCTGAAGTTGCCCAGGGTGCCAACGGTGTTTGCCTGCGCCTGGAAGGTGGCCGGGCTGTCGACATCGCTGATGCTCAGCTGGCCGCCAGTGGTCAGCGGGGCGTCGGTTTCCTGCAGGGCCACATCGGCGTTGCCGATGACCGCGGCGTCGTTGGTGCCGACGATGGTGACTTTCACCGAGGTCTGGGTGCCGTCGGCGCTTTTCACCACGAAGGTGTCCTGGACTATCTCGCCTTCGGCGAGGCTATCCAGCGCCGAACCGGCGGTGTAGGTCCAGTGGCCGGCCGCGTCGATGCTGAACTTGCCGTACTGGCCGGCGGTGTCGTTCTGCACCTGGAAGGTCGCGGGGCTGTCGATGTCGCTGATGCTCAGCTGGCCCCCGGTGGTGAGTACGGCGTTGGTTTCCTGCAGGGTCACCTCAGCGCTGCCGAGGATCGCGGCGTCGTTGGCGCCGACCACGGTCAGGGACAGGGTGCCGTAGCTGCTGGCGCCGTGTTCGTCGGTGACCTTGTAGGCGATCTGCAGGGTCTGGGTTTCGCCTTCGGCCAGGTGCTGGTAGGCGCTGTTGTTGCCATTGAAGGTCCAGCCGCCGTCGCCGCGCAGGGTGACGCCTGCTGGCAGGCTGTCCAGGGCGGCGTAGGTCAGCGTGCTGTTGTGGTCGACGTCGGTAGCGCCGATGTTGCCGCTGGCGGTCTGGTCTTCATGCACGGTGGACTGGGCAGCGATGGCCACCGGTGCGTCGTTGGTGCCGGTGACGGTCAGGGTCAGCGTGCTGGAGCTGCTGGCGTTGTGCTCATCGGTGACGACGTAGTTGATCGTCAGCACCTGCTTCTCGCCGGCGGCCAGGCTGTCGTACGCCGGGTTGGTCGGGTCGAAGCTCCAGGTTCCGTCGCCATGGAGGACGAAGCCGGCGGGGGCGGCGTTCTTCAGGCTGAAGGCCAGTTGCGCGTCGTGGTCGACGTCGGTGGCCTGCAGTTGGCCAGTGACCGGCGCGCCGCTCTTGTTCAGTTCCTGCAGGGTCTGCTGGGTTGCGCCATTGCTGGTGAGGGTCCAGCTGCCATTGCTCAGGTTGACGCTGCCCACCGAGTGGCTGGCGACGATCTGGCTGGACAGGTTGCTCAGCACCAGGCTGGAGTCGATGCTCTTGTCGCCGTAGTCGGCGACGCCGATGACGAGGGTGTAGGTCCCCGGCTGGGCGAACAGATGGCTGAAGGTCTGCTGGCCGGAGCTGCCGCCGTCGCCCACGGTGGCGACATCGGAGAGTTTGACCGCCTGGCCGTTGATCAGCACGTAGGCGAAGTCGTTGTACTGACCGTAGTCCTGGGTGCTGAAGTTCCAGTTGAAGCTGACGGCTTCGCCGGGCTGGGTGGTGGTCACGGTCAGGGTGATGGCCGAGCCTTCGGTGGCGTTGTCCAGCAGGCCGACCCGGTTCACGCCGCCCTCGACGGCGCTGGCGGTGGCGGGAATGGCGAACGGTGCGTCGTTGGTGCCGACGAGGTTGACGGTGACGTTGGCGGTGGTGCCATCGGCCGCCTTGACGGTGAAGGTGTCGGTGAGGATTTCACCGGCCTTCAGCTCGTTGTAGGCGCCCTGGGCGTAGTAGGTCCACTTGCCGCTGGCATCGAGGCTGAACTTGCCGTACTGGCCGAGCGTATCGGTCTGCGTCTGGAAGCTGGCCGGGCCGTCGACATCGCTGATGGTCAGCTGGCCGCCGGTATTCACGGCTGTGTCGGTCTCGTAGACGCTGGCGCTGGTCTGGCCGCCGATCACCGCGGCGTCGTTGCTGCCGGTGACGGTGAGGGTCAGGGTCTGGGTGTCGGTGGCGCCGTGCTCGTCGGTGACCAGGTACTTGACCTGGATGTCGCGGGTCTCGCCTTCGGCAAGGGACTGGTAGGCCGGGTTCTTGCCGTCGAAGGTCCAGCTGCCGTCGGTCTTCAGGGTGAAGCCGGCCGGCGGGCTGCCGGCAACGCTGAAGCTCAGCTTGGCACCGTCGTCCACGTCGGTGGCGGTGAGCTGGCCCTTGCTGACGGCGTCTTCGGCGGCGGCCGCAGTGGCGGCGTCGGCCCTGGGCGCATCGTTGGTGCCGGTGACGGTGATCACCAGCACGCTCTGGGTGCTGGCGCCGTGTTCGTCGGTGACGGTGTAGCCCACGCTGATGAGCTGGGTCGCGCCAGCCTTGAGGTGCTGGTAGGCGGCGTCGCTAGCATCGAAGCTCCACTTGCCGTCGCTGCCCAGGGTGAGGCCCGCCGGAGCGGCCTTGTTCAGGCTATAGGTGAGCTGCGCGCCATTGTCCACGTCGATGGCCTTCAGCTGGCCGCTGATCTGCGCATCTTCCTTGACCCCATTGAGCAGCGAGGGCAGGGCGATCGGCGTGTCGTTGGTACCGGTGACGGTCAGCGTCAGGGTGCTGGTGCTGGTGGCGCCCTGTTCGTCGGTCACGCTGTAGTCGATGGACAGCACCTTGGTCTCGCCGGCGGCGAGGCTCTGGTAGGCCGGGTCGAGGCCGCTGAAGGCCCAGGTGCCGTCCTTGAACAGGACGAAGCCGGCCGGCGCCTTGTCAGTCAGGCTGAAGCTGAGCCTGGCGCCGTCGTCCACGTCGCTGGCAGTCAGTTTGCCGAAGCTGAGCTTGTCTTCGCTGGCCGTGGCGGAGGCCGCATTGGCCACCGGCGCATCGTTGGTGCCGGTGATGGTGATGGTCAGGCTGCTGGAGCTGCTGGCGCCGTGCTCGTCGGTGACGGTGAACGGGATGCTGATGGTCTGCGTGGCGCCGGCCTTCAGGTGCTGGTAGTCGCTGACGCTGGCATCGAAGCTCCACTTGCCGTCGGCGTCGACGCTGAAGCCGGCCGGGGCGGCCTTGTCCAGGGCATAGCTGAGCTGGGCGTCGTGATCGACGTCGGTGGCGGCGAGCTGGCCGCTGATCTGCGCGTCTTCCTTCACCGCGGCAACAGTGGCGCTGGCGACCGGCGCGTCGTTGGTGCCGTTGATGGTCACGGTAACGATGCTGCTGGTGCCGTCGGCGGCCAGCACGGTGAAGCTGTCGGTCAGCTGTTCGCCGACCTTGAGTTCGTTGTAGGCCTCGTCGGCGATATAGGTCCAGCTGCCGTTGGCGGCGATGCTGAACTTGCCATGGGTGCCGGCGGTGCCGGTCTGGGCCTGGAAGCTGGCGGGGCTGTCGACGTCGCTGATGGTCAGCTTGCCGTCGATGGTGACCGGGGCGTCGGTCTCGTCGGCGCTGCCGCTGGTCTGGCCGGCGATCACCGCGGCGTCGTTGCTGCCGGTGACGGTGAGGGTGATGGTCTGCGGATCGCTCAGTGCGCCGTTGTTGTCCTTCGCCTGGTAGGTGAAGGTGACGTCGCGGGTTTCGCCCTGGGCCAGGCTGTCGAAGTCCTTGCCGGGGTTGAAGACGTAGCTGCCATCGGGGTTGAAGGTCAACGAGCCGTTGCCCTGGCCGACGTCGGTGGTCAGCTGGTAGCTGGCGATGCTGCCGTCCACGTCGGAGGCGGCCGGCACCTGGCCGTTGAGCACGGTGTTCTCTTCGGTGGTGGCCGCGCCCGGCAGGGCAACCGGCGCGTCGTTGGTGCCGGTCACGGTGATGGTGATGGTCTGCGGGTCGCTCAGCGCGCCGTTGTTGTCCTTCGCCTGGTAGGTGAAGGTGACGTCGCGGGTCTCGCCCTGGGCCAGGCTGTCGAAGTCCTTGCCGGGGTTGAAGCTGTAGCTGCCGTCCGGGTTGAAAGTCAGGTTGCCATTGCCGTTGCCGACGCCGGTGGTCAGCTGGTAGCCGGCGACGCTGCCATCCACATCCGAGGCGGCCGGGACCTGGCCGACGAGAACGCTGTTCTCCTCGGTGGTCGCCGCACCCGGCAGGGCGACCGGCGCATCGTTGGTCCCGGTCAGGGTCACGGTGAGGGTGGCGGTGCTGGTCGCGCCGTGCTCGTCGGTGACGCTGTAGGGCACCTGCACCACCAGGGTCTCGCCCTCGGTCAGGTGCTGGTACGCCGGGTCCTTGCCATCCAAGGTCCAGCTGCCGTCCGGCTTCAGGGTGAAGCCTGCCGGCGGGTTGCCGTTGGTGGTGAAGGTGAGGGTGCTGCCGGTGTCGCGGTCGGTGGCCAGCAGCTGGCCGCCGATCACGTTGTCTTCGTTGCCGCCGGCCTGGCCATCCTGGGCGACCGGGGTGTCATTGGCGCCCTGGACGTTGATGGTGATGACACGGGTGTCGGTGGCGCCGGACGGATCGGTAACGGTGACGGTGAAGCTCTCGCTCGGGTTCTGGCCCAGCGGCAGGGCGTTCACCGCATTGGCGTCGACCACGTAGGTGTAGCTGCCGTCGGCGTTGACGGTCAGCTCGCCGTAGGCGCCCTTGGCGCTGCCGCTCCAGGTCAGGTTGGTGTCGTCGACGTCGCTGGCGGTCAGTTGGCCCTTGATGTCGGCGAAGCTGTCGTTGGCGGCGGTATCGACGATGGCGCCGCTGTAGGTGCCAGTGGCCACCGGAGCGTCGTTCACCGCGGTAATCCCGACGTTCACCACCAGGGTGCTGGACGCACCGCGGCTGTCGGTGACGATCACGGTGAAGCTGTCGGCGCCGTTGTAGTCGCCGTTGGGGTTGTACTGCCAGGTGCCGTTGGGGTTGAGCACCAGCAGGCCGTTGGCCGGTGCCTGGCCGACGCTGTAGGAGATCAGGTCGCCATTCGGATCGCGGGCGGAGAAGGCGCCAGTGAGCTGCGTGTCTTCGGCGGTGGTGAGATTCAGCACGCCGTTGCCGCCGTCATCGAATTGCGGCGCGAGGTTGGCCGGCAGTTCGCTCTGGCGCTCGTCCGCGGCGGCGCCGCCATTGTCCAGCCCGGAGGTGCTGTAGCCGATGCTCGGGTCGACGCGGCCGGCCGTGGCATCCAGCACCACGAAGCTGTGGCCACCGCCCACGCCACCATTGCTGCCGGCCAACCTCGCGCCGCAATTCGATGAC
>NZ_JBGLYK010000185.1:0-11728 GCF_047304025.1 Pseudomonas sp. Pseusp97
CGAACAGACCCTCCGGCAGCACCGGCGTCAAGCGGTTCGCGAGCAAGCTCGCTCCTACAATATCCCGTCAATGCGAAGGGCGCGCGCCCTCAGCCGAACAGCCAGCGCAGGATCAGCACCAGCAGCAGCACCGCGAGGATCGGCCGGCCGATGCGGTAGGCCTTGGGATAGGCACGCTTGAACACCTTCACCTTGCTGCCCACGGCGTTGCCGAAGCGAATCAGCACCGAGTAGGCCTGGTTGATCCCGCCGACGCGCTCGCCCTCGACGTTCTGCGGCGCCGTGGCGCGCCCCAGGAAGGCGCTGACGCGGCGGTTGATGCGGGTCAGCAGCGGCGACTTGAGCGGGCGTTCGATGTCGCAGAAGAGGATCAGGCGCGATTCGTCCGTCTCGTTCTTCACCCAGTGGACGAAGGTCTCGTCGAACATCACGTCCTGGCCGTCGCGCCAGGCGTAGGGCTGGCCGTCGACGAAGATGCGGCATTCGTCCGAGTTCGGCGTGGCCAGGCCCAGGTGATAGCGCAGCGAGCCGCCGTAGGGGTCGCGGTGCTTGTTCAGGTGGCTGCGCGGCGGCAGGCGGGTGAACATCGCGCCCTTGACGTTGGGGATGCTGCTCACCAGTTCCACGGTTTTCGGGCAGAGCTGCTGCGCCGAGGGCAGGGGGCCGTCGTACCAGGTCAGGTAGAAGCGGGTCCAGCCCTTCTTGAAGAAGGAGCCGAAACCGGCCTCGTTGTTGTTCAGGGCGTCGCGGATGTAGCCCTCGTCGAACAGCTGCTCGGCTTCCTCGCGGATCATCTGCCAGTTGTCGCGCAGCTTGTCGAGTTCGGGGAAGCGCTCGCGGTCCAGGTAGGGCTTGGACGGCACGCTGGAGTTCAGGTACATCAGCGAGTTGTAGGGGGCGAACCAGGCGGAGTGGTTGACCACCTGGCGCAGGAAGGGCAGCCGCACCTTGCCGCGCAGGTGCACGTAGAGGATGGCGACGAGGAAGACGGCCAGTATCGCGAGAACGATGAGCTTCAGCATGGAGGTAACGAGTCCGCTCCAGATGAGTGAATTCGAGCCAGGCACTTGCGCTGCGCTGGCACAGGCCCGAGGATTATACCCCCTGAGGACGATCCCGCCGCACCTATGCGTTGGTCTGGAGTTGTCCTGCATCACTATGGGCTGTTGGAGAGCCTCGATTCATGAGCATGTCATTGCGTGATCAGTTGCTGAAAGCCGGGCTGGTCAACGAAAAGCAGGCCAAGCAGGCCGGCAAGCAGAAGCAGAAACAGCAGCGCCTTGAGCACAAGAACCAGGTGGCCAAGGATGACAGCCAGCGCCAGGCGGCCCTGCAGGCGCAGGCCGAGAAGCAGGCCCGCGATGCCGAGCTGAACCGCCAGCAGCAGGAAAAGGCCGAAAAGAAGGCCAAGGCGGCTCAGATCAAGCAACTGATCGAGGGTACGCGGCTGCCGAAGCTGGAGTCGGACGACTACTACAACTTCGTCGACAACAAGAAGGTCAAGCGCATCGCGGTCAACGACCTGATCCGTGACAAGCTCAGCCGCGGCAGCCTGGCCATCGTCAGCTACGACGGCCGCTACGAGATCGTGCCGCGCGATGCCGCGCTGCGCATCCAGGAGCGCGACGAACGCCGCATCATCGTCCTCAGCGAGCCCAGCGGCGAGCCGGACGAAGACGATCCGTACAAGGATTACGTGGTGCCCGACGACCTCATGTGGTGAGGTCGTTGCGGTCATTGCCGGCCGCATCCAGTTCCACCCTTCCGAACAGCGCCTGCGCCGACAATGGCGTAACGGCGTGCAGACGGTCCAGCCGGAACTCCCGGCTGGCATCGTCCACCCGCACCTCGAGAAACTCCTCCAGCACTCCGCCCGCGCTCCTTCGCGTATGCGTAGTGAAGGCCTGGGCATCGAACGCCAGGCCGTCACGCCACTCGATACGCAGCCAATAGCGGTAGAGGCAGGCGATCTCCAGATAGTCATGGAGATCGCAGTGCAATGGCTGGTAGTCGCTCATGTCGCCGGCCTTATTTCAGGTCGGCAAGGGCGGCGCCGAAGTTCAGGTGCAGCACCTGCCCATCCACCACCAGTGCCGGTACCGATTTCACGCCGGCGACCTCGGCTTCGGCGACTCGCGGCGAATGCTCGCCCAGATGCACCACCTCCACTTCCCGATTCAGCAGCGGCAGCAACGCGCGCTCAGCCTCGACGCAGACAGGGCAACCGGCGTGGTAGTAAACGGCTTTGCTCATGATTTTCTCCTGATTGATTATGTATCGACTCGATACCAGCTCAGTCTGCGTGCCAGATTGCGCTTCTGTCAAACTGGTTTTTGATCGATACTATCTATCGGAGGGATCAACCCATGACCGATACGACCCTGTACGACTACCTCGAACGCATCGCCAGCCTGATGCGTGCCTGGGCGCGCGAGCAGCCCCAGATGGCGGACCTGCAGCCGATCCAGCTGAGCGCACTGAACTATCTGGCGCGCTGCAACCGCTACTCGAACACCCCGCTGGCGGTGACGGATTTCCTCGGGCTGACCAAGGGCACGGTGTCGCAGTCGCTCAAGGCGCTGGAAGCCAAGGGGCTGATCGAGAAGCGTCCGGATGCCCGCGACCGTCGCAGTGTGCATCTGGAGCTGACGCACGAGGGCAGGGGGCTGATCGATGCGCTGGTGCCGCCGGCGTTCCTGCGCCTTGCGCAGGAGTCCATGGGGGCGCGCGGCGAGTTGTTGATCGAACTGCTGCGGGAGCTGCTGGGAACCGTGCAGAGGCAGGAAGACGTGCCGGGCTTCGGCCTGTGCCGTACCTGTCGCTATCACCAGAAACGGGAAGACGGCGCGCACTGCGGGTTGACCGGAGAGCCGCTGGAGGCGGGCGCAGGCGAGCTGATCTGCCGCGAGCATGCGGAGCCCGATCAGGCCGCCTGAGCTTTTCGTAGGAGCGAGCTTGCTCGCGAACCGCTTGGCTCCGAAGTCGCCGTAAAATCTTGTTCGCGAGCAAGCTCGCTCCTACAAGGTTCTGCCTTGAATCGCGGGCATGAAAAAGCCGGGCATCTGCCCGGCTTTTTCGTGGCACAGCGTGGCTATCAGAAGCGATAGGTCATCTGCGCAGTCAGGCCGTGGGCGCTGTTGTCGTACTTGGCGCTGTAGGCCGGCTGCAGGTTGACGCCAGCCAGGCGCTCGCCGTCGGGCTGGTTCACGCCGGCGGTGGATTCCCACAGGTAGGCGTATGCCACGTCGAAGGTCATGTCGGCGTTGGGCGAGTAGCCGGCGCCCAGGGTGAAGATCTTCCGGTCGCCCACCGGGATGCGCACGTTGCGGTGCTCATTGGTGGTCGGCGACGGGTCGTAGGCGAAGCCGGTACGCAGCACCCACTGGTCGTTGAACTGGTAGGAGGTACCGATCGCGGCGGACCAGGTGTCGTGCCAGCTCAGGTCTTCGCCGATGGTGTTGAACTGCGGCAGCGGTGCGCCGGTGTTTTCCACCTCGATGGACTGCAGGCGGCTCCAGCGCGTCCAGGTGGTGCCACCGTAGACGGTCCAGCGGTCATCCAGCTTCTGGGTGATGGACAGGTCCAGGGACTCGGGCAGGGTGATGTCCAGGTTGGCATCCATGCGCGAGTCGAACAGGCCGCCCGGCGAGTTGGATACCGTGGTGTGGCCGTCGAGCTTGTACTTGACCTTGGAGTGGTAGGTCGCGCCGAGGGAGGTGCTTTCGGTCGGGGTGACCAGCACACCGACGTTGAAGCCAGCGGCGGTGTCGTCGCCCTTGATGCTGATCTTGGTCTCGTCGCCATTGCCGCCCAGGGCGCTGTTCAGGCCGCCGGTGGCCAGGTAGTTCTCCAGCTTGCCGTCGATGCGGTTGATGGTCGGACCGAAGCCGACAGCCACCACGTCGTTGAACTTGTAGCTGATGGTCGGCTGGACGGTGATCACCTGGACCTTGCTGTAGGAACCGTGGGAACGGCCCTGGAAGCCACTTTCGTAGTCGTTGATGATGCCGTAGGGCACGTAGACGCCCAGGCCGACGCTGACCTTGTCGTCCAGCGGGGTGGAGAAGTAGCCGAAGGGAACAGCGGCAAGCGGGACGGAGTCGCCCTTGTTGGAGCCCGAGGCAGAGCTGTGGGCGTCGCTGATGTCGTCCTTGGCGGAAACCACGGCCAGACCGCCGCTGACTTCCGTGCGCTTGAGCTTGGAGATGCCGGCAGGGTTGCCGTAGATGGTGCTGGCGTCCAATGCCGAGGAAGCACGGCCCGCGTAGGCGGTACCGGCGCCGCTGGCGCTCTGCTCGTTGATGGCGATGCCGTTGGCAAACACCTGGGCGGAGGCAGCGCTAATGGTCAGTGCGATGGTGGTCTTGAGCCATGTTGTTTTCATTGTTAGAGCAACTCCTGTGTTTATCGGCGCGCAAGCTACCAAGATTCCCGGGTCTTGGGTAGTGGTGGGCAGGCGCTCTACCTTGGGCTTCGGGGCTCAAACAAGCGTTCCATCTGATTGATGTCCGTTCGTCGCTGTAGGTAAATTATTTCTGACCGATCGGTCACCATTCGGGCGCTGGGTTTTCAGGCGACTCGACTGAAATTTCCGACGTAGCTGTGCCAGGCGTCGACGAAGTCGTGAAGGCGTCCATGAGGGTGGAAAACCTGGCGCCATACCCGGGCCAGTTCCATGGGATCGTCTGCCAGCGGCAGGGGCAGATGCTCCGCCTCCACCAGCATCCACGCGATGGCCGTGCTGTAGCGCAGGTTGACCGTCAGTTCGAGATGCGGCGCGTCGAGGAAGGCGTGCTGGCTGGCCAGCCCTCTCACGCGACTGGCCAGCTCCGGGTCCAGCGCCAGGAATCCGTCCCAGAGCGTCTGGTGCCGTTGTTCACCGATGCGATACAGCCCGTGGCCATGGCTGTCATCGAGGGCGCTCCCCAGCGCCGACTGACAGGCCGCCGCCCCCAGCAGCAGCGATTCGGCCGCGACACTGTGGCGCCCCAGGTACTGCAGGGTGGGGCGGATCACATACTGGCAGAGATCGTTCGCGGCGATTCCCATGACGTCCTCGTCATCAATGACCGGCGGGGCTGGGCGTCTTGGCAGCTTCTGATGGTTATCCTCGGCCCCGCCGGAAGCGGACTTAGCGGCTCGAATTGAAGTGTAGTGCGATGAAGATGATGTAAAGGCCTGTTTTTAAATTGTTTCGTCGGCGCAGTAAGCCTTCATATTCCTTCTGGCGATTAGATGCTCGGCGGTAACTCCGGCATTGCAGCGAGCTTTTCCTCGGCCTCTTCGTGGCCCTGGTCCGCAGCTTTTTGGTACCAGGCGCGCGCCTGCGCCGGGTTCTTCGCCACGCCACGCCCCTTGGCGTAGCTCTCCGCGACCTGGAACTCGGCATCCGGATCGCCCTGCTCGGCCGAGAGCAGATACAGGGCAAAGGCCTTCTTGTAGCTGCGGGTCACGCCGGTGCCGTTCTCGTACATGATCGCGAGATTGAACTGGGCGTCCTTGTCGCCCTGGTCGACGGCCTTCTGGTACCAGTACACCGCCTTGGCCGAGTCCTGCTCCACGCCGTCGCCGTTGTCATAGGCGTTGCCGAGGTTGTACTGGGCGCAGGCATGGCCCTGCTTGGCGGCCTTCTCGTACCAGTACGCGGCCTTTTCGTAGTCCTGGTCGTACTCGTCGCTGCCGGCGTCGTATTCCAGACCGAGCGTGTACTGGGCACTGGCGTGGCCGGCCTTGGCGGCCTTCACCAGGTCCTCGCCGTAGAGATCGGACCATTCGTCCTGGATGGCGCAGGGCGTGGCTTCCAGTTCGGCGGCGTGGACGGGGATGGCGCTGCACAGGCCCAGCAGCAGGCTGGCGAGCAGGGTTTGGCGAATGCGCGAAGGCATGGGATCACTCCTTTGAAGAATGGGCACGAGTCTGAACGATGCCCTGACACCTATCCATAGGAACGGAAGGCGCCGGTGTGAAGCACCTTCCGTTTTTTCAGCGGGAGCGGGAGCTCAGTCGCCCTTGGCCACCGGGCGGCGGGCATCGTTGATCCACTCGCTCCAGGAGCCGGCATACAGGCGACCCAGCGGGTACCCGGCCAGGCTCAGGGCAAACAGGTTGTGGCAGGCGGTGACGCCCGAACCGCAGTACGCCACCAGCTCCTCGGCCGGGCGTCCGCGCAGCAGGGCGGCGAAGCGCTGGTGCAGGTGTTCCGGGCGCAGGAAGCGGCCGTCCTGGCCGAGGTTGTCGGTGAAGGCCGCGCATTGGGCCCCGGGGATGTGCCCGGCGACCGGGTCGATGGGTTCGATCTCGCCACGAAAGCGCGGCAGGCCGCGGGCATCGATCAGCGGCAGCTCGGCATCGCCGAGCTTCGCGGCCAGTTCGCTGGCACTGATCAGCAGACTGTTGTCCGGTTCGCCCTTGAAGTCGCCCGGGCGCAGCGGCGTCTCGGCGGTGGTCAGGCGCAGGCCTGCATTGCGCCAGGCGGTCAGGCCGCCGTCGAGCAGGTAGACGCCTTCGCTCTTGCCCAGCCAGAGCAGCAGCCACCAGGCGCGGGCGGCAAAGGCGCCAGGGCCGTCGTCGTACAGCACCACTTCGCTGTCGGCGTTCAGGCCCCAGGCGCGCAGGTGCTCCTGCAGGTGCTGCGGATCGGGCAGCGGATGGCGCCCTGTGACTCCCGGAATCACCGGGGCGGAAAGGTCCCGGTTGAGGTCGGCGAAATGCGCGCCGGGGATGTGGTTTTCCTGGTAGCTGCGCGCGCCGTAGGCCGGGTCCTCGAGGGCGAAGCGGCAATCGAGCAGGACCAGATTCGGGTCATCGAGGCGGGCGGCCAGTTGCTCGGGCGTGAGCAGGCGGGCTTGGGTCATGGGCGCGTTCCTGTGTCGTGACGGGGCTTTGGCGCATCATAAGGCTTGTACGATGAAAAGTTGGTGGGGAGTTGGCGAACATGCACGACCAGCAATCGGCACCGCGCAAGGCGGGCCCGCTGCGCGTCGCCCTGGTGGGACTGGCGACCGTTCTGATCACCCTGGGCTACAGCGTCCGGGTCCTGGCGCTGGGCGCCATCGGCCGACTGCGCCGGGCCAAGGTCGACGGCTTCACCCGCGACTGGTCGGGCAGCCTGCTGCGCCTGACCGGCGCGCGCCTGAGCCGTCACGGCGAGGTACCGGACTTCGGCGATGGCCGTCGCTACATGATCCTCTGCACCCACTCCAGCTTCTACGACATCCCGGCGATCTTCGTGACCATGCCCGGTTCGATCCGCATGCTTGCCAAGCGCGAACTGTTTGCCGTGCCGGTGTGGGGCGCGGCCATGCGCGCGGCGGAGTTCCCGTCCATCGACCGGCACAACCGCCACCAGGCCATGGCGGACCTGGCGAAGGCGCGGGAAATGATGGAAAGCGGCATCGTGCTCTGGGCCGCGCCCGAAGGCACGCGATCCAGGGACGGCAGGCTGCAGCCGTTCAAGAAGGGTTGCTTCCGCCTGGCCCAGCAGACCGATGCGATCATCGTCCCGGTGGCGATCCGCGGCATCCAGCAACTGCTGCCGGCCGGCGGCCTCAAGCTGAATATCGGCATGCCGGTGGAAGTGCATGTCGGCGCGCCCATCGACTCCACCCAGTTCACCGAACGCGGCATCGAGGCGCTGATGAGCGAGGTGCGCGAGCGCATGCTGGAACTGCTGGAACCCGATGCAGTGCCCGCTGCCGCGCCTGCCCTGAAGGAACAGGCGCCGGCCTGAGGCGTCAGTGAATCGGGAGACGCCCTATGCGGTCGTTCTCCAGGCTGCCCAGGTAGAGCACGCCATTCACCGGCTTGGCCGAGGTCACCATGCGCAGGTGCTGGCCGCTGGTGTCGTGCAGGCTGCGCACGATCTCGCCCTTCTCGTTCACCTGGATTACCAGGCCGTAGGCCACCGGCTTGGGCAGGACGGCCCGCGGCAGCTTGGTGAGCTGGCGTTTCAGCCAGGGCATCTGCTGGATCATGTCGGCATCGGCCTTGCGCGGCGAGGGCAGGGCCACCCAGAAGGTGCCGCTGCGGTCGCTGGCGAGGTTGTCCGGCAGGCCTGGCAGGTTGTCGATGAACACCTCGTGCTGGCCGGCCTTGTCGCCCTTGAGCCAGTAGCGGGTGATGCGGTAGCGGTAGGTCTCGTTGACCAGCACGAAGTCCTCGTTCTGCGACAGTGCCACGCCATTGGCGAAGTACAGGTCCTTGAGCAGCGTTTCGGTCTTGCCGGTGGCCGGGTCGTAGCGCAGCAGGCGGCCGTGGGGACGGGCTTCGAGCAGATCGAGGATGTAGTCGGGCTGGTGGAAACGGCTGGAAGCGTCGCTGAAGTAGATGCGGCCATCGCTGGCGATGTCCAGGTCGTCGGTGAAGGCGAAGGGAACGCCATCGGCCGAATCGGTCAGCACGCGGACCTTGCCCTGCGGGTCGACCTGCAGCAGGCCCTTCCAGGCGTCGGCGACTATCAGGTTGCCGCTCTTGTCGAACGCCAGGCCCAGCGGACGGCCGCCTGTCTCGACGAAGGTCTCGGCCTTGCCGTCGGCGCCGATGCGCACGATGCGCCCGTCATCCAGTCCGGCGAAAACCCTGCCCTGGCTGTCCACCGCCGTGTCCTCCGGGCCGACGATCTGGCCCTGGGCGAGGAGTTCGGCCTTCATCAGGGTGTCATTGGGTTCCATCACGCCGGTCATCGCTGGCGCCTTGGGCGGAGACCAGGCCAGCGGGTCGATGGGGCTGGGCGTGAGCGCCAGGTAGACCGCGAGGGCCAGGGCCAGCAGGACGACCAGTCCGAGAAGCTTTTTCATGCGCGAGTTGCCTTCTTGTAGTTGTGGGCGGGGCAAAGCGTAGAAGTTGCCATGCAGTCGGCACAGACCGATGGCCGAGTGGAATGCTCGCACATCATGCATCTCTATATACTGCGCGCACCGAAATGAAGGAGAAGTTCGTGACCATCCTCGACATACAGTGGATTCGCGACGATGCCACCCTGGAGCGCAAGTGCCAGGACTGGAAAGAACTGCCCTACCTCGCGCTCGATACCGAGTTCATGCGTGTCGATACCTTCTATCCGGCCGCCGGGCTGGTGCAGGTGGGCGACGGCAGCGGCGTGTGGCTGATCGACCCGCTGCTGATCCGTGACTGGTCGCCGTTTGCCGCCGTGCTGGAGTCGCCGCTGGTGGTCAAGGTGTTCCACGCCTGCGGCGAGGACCTGGAAGTCTTCCAGCGCCTGACCGGCAGCCTGCCGCAGCCGCTGTTCGACACCCAGCTGGCCGCGGCCTACCTGGGCATGCCGCATTCCATGGGCTACTCCAGGCTGGTGCTGGAAATCCTCGGCCTCGACCTGCCCAAGGACGAGACCCGCTCCGACTGGCTGCAGCGCCCGCTGACCGACATGCAGGTGCGTTACGCCGCCGAGGACGTGCAGCACCTGGCCGAGGTCTACGTGAAGCTTGCGCCGCGGCTGAGCGACGAGAAGCTGCAATGGCTGCTGGCCGACGGTACCGACCTCACCCTCAACCAGAGCCGCGTGAGCGACCCGCAGCAGGCCTACCTCGACGTCAAGCTGGCATGGAAGCTCAACCGCCAGCAACTGGCCGTGCTGCGCGAGCTCTGCGTCTGGCGCGAGGAACAGGCGCGGCTGCGCAACAAGCCGCGCAACCACATACTGCGCGAGCACACCCTGTGGCCGCTGGCGCGCTTCCAGCCGGCCGACAAGGTCGCGCTGGCGCGCATCGACGACATGCATCCGCGCACCGTGCGCCAGGACGGCGACACCCTGATCGCGCTGATAGCCCACGCGGCGAAACTGCCCGAAGCGGCCTGGCCCGAAACCCTGCCCGAGCCGCTGCCGCGCGAGATCACCCCGGTGCTGAAGAAACTGCGTGAAGTCGGCCAGAAGCAAGCCGAGCGCCTGGAGATGGCGCCCGAACTGATGCTGCGCAAGAAAATCCTCGAAGCCCTGCTCAAGACCGGCTGGCCCGACGGCCCCTACCAACTGCCCGATTCGCTGCAAGGCTGGCGTCGCGAGCTGATGGGCCAGGCCCTGCTCGACAGCCTCGCCCAGCCCGACGAATGACGCGGCCCACTCGATAAAGCGGAAAGAACCGACATGAAACGCATCTGCTCCATCTACAAGAGTCCGCGCAGGAACGAGATGTACCTGTACGTCGACAAGCGCGAAGCCCTCAGCCGCGTGCCCGAGGCGCTGCTCGCCGCGTTCGGCGCGCCGCAGCACGCCTTCGACCTGGTCCTGAGCCCCGAGCGCCAGCTGGCCCGCGAAGACATCAACCTGGTGCTGGAGAACATCGAGAAGCAGGGTTTCCACCTGCAGATGCCGCCGGCGGAGGAGGAGTACATCCAGCACCTTCCCGAGGAATTGCTGCGGCGCAACGATCCGGTCTGATCGAAACCGTATCGTCACGCCGCTCAGGTCGCGCGCCCGCCCGGTGGTGGCACTGTGCAAGTGCGCGGCTTGAGCGCATTATGCAGGGGTAAAAAGGGTTCAACGGAGCGGAACGCTTGGTCTCTGGATGTGTCTATTGGCGCCTGACTTCCCTAGAACTGACGACGATTTCCCCAGGGAAGGTCCCTTGAAGCGAGTCCAGATGCGCCAGCCGGAAATATTCCACCGTTCGAAGCGAAAGGCCTGACCATGCGCCTGCTCGTACTCGATCGCGAACACTCCCTCTATGCCGCCCTGTTGATGGCGGCCGAACCCCGTTTGACGGTGATCTCCGGCAATGATCCCAACAAGCTGGTGGACGCCGCGGCAGAGTGCCCCGTGTGGCTGGGCGAGCCGACCCTGGCCGCGCAACTCTTGCGCCAGGGCGTACACCCGGTCTGGATCCAGTCCAGCTGGGCGGGCATCACGCCGCTGCTGGCCGACGATCTGCCCAAGGACTACGCCCTGACCCGCGCCGTCGGCATCTTCGGCCAGGTCATGACCGAATACCTGCTCACCTACATGCTCGCCCACGAGCGCCAGTTCCTCGGTCGCCTGGCCAGCCAGGTCGGCGTGCAGTGGGACGACCGGGTGCCGGGCAGCCTGAGCGGCCGGCAGATCCTCATCGTCGGCACCGGCGAGATCGGCCAGGCCGTGGCACACATGCTGGCGCCTTTCGGCGTGGACCTGGTCGGCGTGGCGAAGAACCCCCGCGCGCTGGTGCCTTTCGGCCGCATGGGCGGGCTGGACGACCTGCCGCGCCTGGCCGAGACCGCCGACTACGTGATCAACCTGCTGCCCGACACGCCGGAAACCGCGGATATCTACAACCTCGCGCTGTTTCAGCGGATGAAGCCCACCGCCCTGTTCCTCAACGCCGGGCGTGGCACTTCGGTAGTGGACGAGGACCTGGTCGCGGCGCTGGAGGCCAACCAGCTGGCCGGTGCGGTCATCGACGTCTGCCGCCAGGAGCCGCTGCCGGCTTCGCACCCCTTCTGGCACACGCCGCGCCTGCTGCTGACCGGCCACACCGCCGCGCCGACGTTGCCAACCCTGCTGATCGACCTGTTCCGCGATAATCTCGCGCGCTTCTGGGCGGGACAGGCCATGCGCGGCGAAGTGGATTTCTCGCGCGGTTACTGACCCCTTCGCACATGAAAAAGGCCCCATTCGGGGCCTTTTTCGTTAGAGCGCTTTTCGTAGGAGCGGGGGGGGGGGGGGGGGGGCGCCCCGGCCGCGGGGTGGGTGGGGGGGGGGGGGGCGGGCGGGGCGAGGGGGGGGGGGGCGGGCGGGGGG
>NZ_JBGLYK010000186.1:0-11666 GCF_047304025.1 Pseudomonas sp. Pseusp97
GCTCGCGAACCGCCCAAGCCGGAGCAACCGGAGACGCCTGTTCGCGAGCAAGCTCGCTCCTACAAAGAGCCGTGCGCCCCGGCTTCAGCTGGGATGGCCAACGTCTGCACCAACCACTGCGCCAGATGCTCGCCCCAGACCTGATAGCCCAGCGCCGAAGGGTGATAGCCATCAATGGCGAGGAACTGCGGCTGCATCTGAAGGCTCACTCCGCAATAGCCCGCGCCCTGCGCCAGCGCCAGGGCGCTGAGCTGTCGGTCCAGCAGCGCCGCGCGCCAACCCAGCAACTGGCGCAACAGCCAGGGCAGCGCCGTGAAGTGCTGCAACGGCGGCACCGCCGTGCATACCACCCGCGCGCCACGGCCACGGAAGTGCTCGATCAATTGTCCCAGGGAGGCCAGCCAGCGCTGGCTGGAGCTGAAGTGCGTCGTGTCGTTGACGCCGAAGACCAGCGCCACGAGGTCGTAATTCTGCTCGGCCACCAACGGCAGCAAGCGTTCGCAGGCTCCGCCGGCGGTGATGCCGTTTTCCCCTATGGCGCGCCAGATAACGGGGCGCTGAAGACGACCGGAAAGCGCCGAAGCCAGCCGACCTGCCAGCGCGAAATCCAGGCAGGACGCGCCAACACCGGCGACGGTGGACTCGCCCAGCAGCAACAGACGAAAGGGTTCGCCGGCAAACTCCGCCCCGGCAACGCCTTCGCAGACGCCTGCGGCGGGAGCCAGACGCAAGGCCGTGCGCCGGGTGCGCACGGCCAGAGGTAGGGCCAGCGGCAGCAGCGGCAACGCCGCCGCCCACCACATCAGCCCCGCCCAGCGGTTCACAGTTCGACTTTGACCGCCTGGGCCGAACGGGTGGCCTTGGCGCGGGCCGCGTCGATCGACTCGTCGCGCGCCAGGGCCACGCCCATGCGGCGCTGGCCGTCCACTTCCGGCTTGCCGAACAGGCGCAGCGCGGTGTCCGGCTCGCTCAGGGCGGCGCCGAGGTTGCCGAAGGAAACCTGCTGCGACTTGCCTTCCACCAGGATCACCGCCGAGGCCGAGTCGCCCAGCTGGCGGATCACCGGGATCGGCAGTCCGAGGATGGCGCGAGCGTGCAGGGCGAACTCGGAGAGATCCTGGGAAATCAGGGTCACCAGGCCGGTGTCGTGCGGGCGCGGCGAGACTTCGCTGAACCACACTTCATCGCCTTTGACGAACAACTCCACGCCGAACAGGCCGCGGCCGCCCAGCGCCTCGGTGACCGCCCTGGCCACACGCTCGGACTCGGCCAGCGCCTTCGGCCTCATCGCCTGGGGCTGCCAGGATTCGTGGTAGTCGCCTTTCACCTGGCGATGGCCGATGGGCGCGCAGAAGGTGGTGCCGCCTATATGGCGCACGGTCAGCAGGGTGATTTCGTAGTCGAAGTCGATGAAGCCTTCGACGATGACCCGGCCCTTGCCGGCGCGGCCGCCTTCCTGGGCGTAGTCCCAGGCGGTCTTCAGGTCGGCGTCGGACTTGAGCACGCTCTGGCCCTTGCCCGAGGAGCTCATGATCGGCTTGACCACGCACGGGTAGCCGACGGCGGCGACGCCAGCGGCGTAGTCCTCGTAGGTGTCGGCGAAGTGATAAGGCGAGGTCGGCAGACCCAGCTCCTCAGCGGCCAGACGACGGATGCCTTCGCGGTTCATGGTCAATTGCGCGGCGCGGGCGGTGGGGATGACGGTGTAGCCTTCGTTCTCCAGCTCCACGAGAGTGGCGGTGGCGATGGCTTCGATCTCCGGCACGATGTAGTGCGGCTTCTCCTGCTCGATCACCGCGCGCAGGGCGACGCCGTCGAGCATGCTGATGACGTGGCTGCGGTGCGCGACCTGCATGGCCGGCGCGTTCGCGTAGCGGTCGACGGCGATGACTTCGCAGCCCAGGCGCTGCAGCTCGATCGCCACTTCCTTGCCCAGCTCGCCGGAGCCACAGAGCAGTACGCGGGTCGCGCTCGGCGACAGGGGAGTTCCAATACGGGGCATTGCGGGAAACCTCGGGAAGGGAAAGTTCGAAACGGGGTAGCTTTGGGGCGTGAAGGCGCTAGACCAGCACGCCCTGCTCGCGGGCGCGCTGTTCGCAACGCAGGAGCACCTCGCGGCGCTCGGCGTTGTCCATCATGCCCCAGCGGGTGATCTCGGCGGCGCTGCGCTGGCAGCCCAGGCAGATGTCGGCATCGTCCAGCGCGCAGACGTGCACGCAGGGCGAGGCCACGGGACGTTCTTCAGTCATCTTCCTGCTCGGCCAGGTCGCGGGCGTAGCGCTGGGCGTTGTGCACGTAGTGGGCAGCACTGGCTTCGAGCATCTTCTTCTGCGGCTCGGTCAGCTCGCGCACCACCTTGCCAGGGGAGCCCATGACCAGCGAGCCGTCGGGAATTTCCTTGCCTTCGGGGATCAGTGCGTTGGCGCCGATGATGCAGTACTTGCCGATCTTCGCGCCGTTGAGGATCACCGCGTTGATGCCGATGAGGCTGTAGTCGCCCACCTGGCAGCCGTGGAGCATCGCGTTATGGCCGATGGTCACGCCCTTGCCCAGGGTCAGCGGGAAGCCCATGTCGGTGTGCATCACGGTGCCGTCCTGCACGTTGCTGTGCTCGCCGACGTGGATCAGCTCATTGTCGCCGCGCAGCACGGCGTTGAACCACACGCTGGCACCGGCGTCGAGGCGCACCTTGCCGACCACCGTGGCATTCGGGGCGATCCAGCTTTCCGGATGGGTTTCGACTCGGGACGAGCCCAGGCGGTACTTCATGGTTTCTCCTCAGGCGGGGGCCGCTCTTTGTTATCGGATCTCAGCTCAGCTTGATGAACTTCGACGGCGGCTGGTGCAGATCGATGCGGGCGTCGTACAGCAGGTTCAGCAACTCGACCAGCATGATCGCGGACAGGCCCCAGATCTTGTAGCCCTCGAACAGGTAGCTCGGGACGTACCAGCTGCGGCCGAAATAGTCGATGCGGTGGGTAGTTTCCCGCGGGTCGCCACGAAAGAATTCCAGCGGCACCTTGAATACGGCGTCGATCTCGCCGTCGTTGGGGCGGTACTCCACGAAATCGGGGACGAAGCCGACGAATGGCTTGACCAGGATACCGTGCCGCGACACCAGGGTGCTCAGCGGCCCGACGACCTCCACCAGGCCTGGCGGCAGGGCGATCTCCTCCTGGGCCTCGCGCAGGGCGGTATGGATCAGGTCGACGTCTTCCGGGTCGCGCCGACCGCCGGGGAAGGCAACTTCGCCGCTGTGGGTCGAAAGCCCGGTCGCGCGCAGGGTGAGCACGAGCTCTTCCTGGGGAGTGATGGGGAGCAGGACCGCCGCTTCCGGGAAGCTGTGGTCCGTTTCAAGGTCGCTTGGCGTGTGCGTCTGTATGCGTTGGCGCAGCTGGTCCAGCATGCCGAACATCCTGCGGGGGCCGATTCTTCTAATTGAAGGATCATGGCACGAAAGACGCCCCTGCCCAACCCCCGCCCCTTGCTGGGTCCTGGCGCTGCGCGCAAGATTGCGCCATTCAATGACAAGGAAACGGCATGAAATTCTGCAGCCTGTGCGGCGCCGGCGTGAACCTGCGCATCCCCAGCGGCGACAACCGCCCGCGCTTCGTCTGCGACCAGTGCCAGACCGTGCATTACCAGAACCCGCGCATCGTCGCCGGCTGCCTGCCGGTCTGGGATGGGCGCATCCTCCTCTGCCGCCGCGCCATCCAGCCGCGCCAGGGCTTCTGGACGCTGCCGGCGGGCTTCATGGAGAACGGCGAAACGCTGGAACAGGCCGCCGCCCGCGAGACACTCGAAGAGGCCAACGCCCGGGTCCACGGCCTGCAGCTTTATACGGTCTTTGATCTGCCGCATATCAGCCAGGTCTATATCTTCTTCCGCGCCGAACTGGCCGACCTGGACTTCTTCGCCGGCGATGAAAGCCTCGAGGTGCGACTCTTCGAAGAATCCGACATTCCGTGGGACGAGCTGGCTTTCCCCACCGTGGGCCGTACCTTAGAATATTTCCTGGCGGATCGGATCATTCAGAACTTCCCGATACGCAATGAAGGGATTCTCCCAATGCTTGCACAGAAAAAGAACTAATAAGCTCATATACCGCCTCTAAGGCTTTAGGAACTACCGGGGAACACCACTCGATGCGCTGGTTGATTGCCGTACTTTGTCTGACCTTCGCAGCGTTCTCGCATGCCAACGCGATGCCCACGCTCGACGGTCGTATCGACAAGATTCTCGTGCTCAAGTCCGAGCGCAAACTGAACCTCATCAGCAACGGCAAGGTTCTCAAGAGCTACCGCGTGTCCCTGGGCAAGCGTCCGCAGGGTCCGAAGCTGGCCGAGGGCGACAACCGCACGCCGGAAGGCTTCTACTGGGTCGACTGGCGCAAGACCAGCGACAAGTACAACCTCTCCATGCATATCTCCTACCCCAATGCCCGCGATGTGGCCAAGGCGCGGGAAAAGAGCCTGTCCCCCGGCGGCATGATCATGATCCATGGCACGCCGATGGATGACGAATACCCCGAGTGGTACTTCTCGACACTGGACTGGACCAACGGCTGCATCGCGATGACCAACGCCGACATGCGCGAGGTCTGGAGCCTGGTCAAGGACGGCACGCTTATCGAGATTCGCCCGTAAGCGGGACGGAAAGAAAAAAGGCGCCCAAGGGCGCCTTTTTCATAGCTGCTCAGAACACCATGTCCGACAGCCGCCAGACCTCGAAGGCCGGCGTCTCGTAGGGATGGACCTGCTTGAGGGCCTTGACCGAGTCGTGGATCAATTCATCGGCCACGACCATCTCCACCTTCCATTCGGCGACCTGCTCGATGCTGCCGGCCTGGCCGATGAAGGGGTTGCTGCCCTGCAGAGGGCGGAACTGTCCCTGTCCGAGCGCCTGCCAGCAACAGCTGTCGTAGGCACCGATGCGTCCTGCACCAGCGGCGAACAGCGCTTTCTTGACCGGTTCCAGATGGCTTTCCGGAACGTAGAAACACAGTTTGTACATCGGAGACTCCGATCGAAACAGGGACACAGCCATGACAAAGAGCGCCACGGGTGACAAATGCTGCCACAAATAGTGGCACTTTGCCTCTTATGACTGGCGGGTCATCGTCCCAGTTCGACCGCCCGGACTCGGGCTTGTTCGCCTGTGAGCGACTTTGTAGGAAATCTGTGACGGACTTCGAGCTCACCGGCCGGTAAAGCGTCGCCAGCGTTCTTTCAGACCTGGCGCCGCAGGAGTGTGGGAACCGTCGCAGAACGGTAACTTCGCCGACAGACCGCAACAGCACAGCAACAGATGGCGCTCGCGCCCGACTGTCAGCTCCAGCGAGTCGGTACAACCCGCGGCGGCATCCGGAAGGCTGGCGCACTGCCCGCAACGACACAGCCGCAGGACCTGGCCCGGCTCGACTGCACGAACCTGCGGAAGCTTCGGCAACTTATCCACCGCGCGGACCGCCTTCAGCAACCTGGGCAGGAGCGGACCCCGTCCACGATGGTCCGGGCGGGCACCATTGGCGAGCAAGCTCGCTCCCACAAGAGCCATCTCGCGGCCTCCAAAGAAAAAGGGGAAAGCCGAAGCTTTCCCCTTTCGCGTTTCGCATCAGGCCGACTCAGCCGACCCAGACGCGGGCATTGCGGAACATGCGCATCCAGCCGCCGTCCTCTTCCCACTCGTCCGGACGCCAGGAGTTCTGCACGGTGCGGAACACTCGCTCCGGGTGCGGCATCATGATGGTGACGCGGCCGTCGCGGCTGGTCAGGCCGGTGATGCCGCGCGGCGAGCCGTTCGGGTTGGCCGGGTAGCTTTCGGTGACCTTGCCCAGGTTGTCGACGAAACGCAGGGCCACGGTGCCGGACAGGTCGGCTTCCAGCAGTGCTTCCTCGCTCTCGAACTCCGCATGGCCTTCGCCGTGGGCGATGGCGATCGGCATGCGCGAACCGGCCATGCCCTGCAGGAAGATCGACTGCGATTCCTGCACCTGGACCATCGCCACGCGCGCTTCGAACTGCTCGGAGCGGTTGCGCACGAAGTGCGGCCAGAACTCGGTGCCGGGGATCAGCTCGTGCAGGTTGGACATCATCTGGCAACCGTTGCACACGCCCAGGGCGAAGCTGTCCTTGCGCTCGAAGAAGGCCTGGAAGCCATCGCGGGCACGGCTGTTGAACAGGATCGACTTGGCCCAGCCTTCGCCGGCGCCCAGTACGTCGCCGTAGGAGAAGCCACCGCAGGCCACCAGGCCCTTGAACTGCTCCAGGCTGATGCGGCCGGAGAGGATGTCGCTCATGTGCACATCGACGGCGGCGAAGCCGGCGCGGTCGAAGGCCGCGGCCATTTCCACCTGACCGTTGACGCCCTGCTCGCGCAGGATCGCGATCTGCGGACGCACGCCTTTCTTGATGTAAGGCGCGGCGATGTTGTCGTTGACGTCGAAGCTCAGCTTCACCGACAGACCGGGGTTGGCTTCGTCCAGCAGACCGTCGAATTCCTGGTCGGCGCAGTCGACGTTGTCGCGCAGGCGCTGGATGCGGTAGCTGGTCTCGCTCCAGATGCGCTGCAGGTTGCGGCGCTGGGCATTGAAGACGCGCTCGCCATTGAATGCCAGGTCGATCTCGGCGCCCTTGACCGGCTGCCCGATGACCGCGACGCAATCCTCCAGGCCGGCGGCGCTGAACTGCGCCAGCACTTCCGGGGTGGCAGCGGAGCGAACCTGGATCACGGCGCCGAGCTCTTCGTTGAACAGCGCGGCGGTCAGCTCGTCACGGCTGTCGGCCAGGGCGTCGAGGTTCAGGTCCAGACCGCAATGACCGGCGAAGGCCATTTCCACCACGGTGGCCATCAGGCCGCCGTCTGAACGGTCGTGGTAGGCCAGCAGGTGACCGTCGGCATTCAGGCCCTGGATCACGGCGAAGAAGGCCTTCAGGTCTTCCGCATCATCGACGTCCGGTGCGGCGCGACCGATCTGGCCGTTGACCTGGGCGAGGATGGAGCCGCCCATGCGGTTCTTGCCACGGCCGAGGTCGATGACGATCAGGTCGGACTCGCCCTTGTCCAGGCGCAGCTGCGGGGTCAGGGTCTTGCGCACGTCGTTGACCGGAGCGAAGCCGGAGATGATCAGCGACATGGGCGAGGTGACGCTCTTCTCGGCGTCGCCATCCTGCCAGCGGGTCTTCATGGACATGGAGTCCTTGCCCACCGGGATGGTGATACCCAGCGCCGGGCACAGCTCCATGCCGACGGCCTTGACGGTGTCGTACAGGCGCGCGTCCTCGCCCGGGTGGCCGGCCGCGGCCATCCAGTTGGCCGAGAGCTTGATCTCGGAGATCTTGTCGATGCTCGCGGCGGCCAGGTTGGTGATGGTCTCGCCGATTGCCATGCGGCCGGAGGCCGGGGCGTCGATCAGGGCCAGCGGGGTACGCTCGCCCATGGCCATGGCTTCACCGGTGTAGACGTCGAAGCTGGTGGCGGTGACGGCGCAGTCGGCCACCGGGACCTGCCACGGACCGACCAGCTGGTCGCGGGCAACCAGGCCGGTGATGGTGCGGTCGCCGATGGTGATCAGGAAGTTCTTGCTGGCCACGGCCGGGTGACGCAGCACGCGCTCGGTGGACTCGGTCAGGTCCAGGCCGGCGGCGGCGAAGTCATCGCCCAGCTCGGCTTCGCGGGTGACCGAACGGTGCATGCGCGGCGGCTTGCCCAGTAGCACTTCGAGCGGCATGTCCACCGGCTTGTTGCCGAAGTGGCTGTCGGCGACGGTGAGCTGCTTTTCTTCGGTGGCTTCGCCGACCACGGCGAACGGGCAGCGCTCGCGCTCGCAGATGGCCTTGAAGGTCTCGAAGTCGGCGGCGTCCACCGACATCACGTAGCGTTCCTGCGACTCGTTGCACCAGATTTCCAGCGGGCTCATGCCCGGCTCGTCGTTGGGCACGTTGCGCAGTTCGAAGCGGCCGCCGCGGCCGCCGTCGTTGATCAGTTCCGGCAGGGCGTTGGAGATGCCGCCCGCGCCTACGTCGTGGATGAACTTGATCGGGTTGTTCTCGCCCATCTGCCAGCAGCGGTCGATGACCTCCTGGCAGCGGCGTTCCATTTCCGGGTTCTCACGCTGCACCGAGGCGAAGTCCAGGTCAGCGGCGGAGGCGCCGGTGGCCATGGAGGAAGCGGCGCCGCCGCCCAGGCCGATCAGCATGGCCGGGCCGCCGAGCACGATCAGCTTGGCGCCGACCGAGATCTCGCCCTTCTGCACGTGGTCTTCGCGGATGTTGCCCAGGCCGCCGGCAATCATGATCGGCTTGTGGTAACCACGGACTTCCTCGCCGCGCGGGGTGGCGATGGCCTGCTCGAAGGTACGGAAGTAGCCGGCGAGGTTCGGACGGCCGAATTCGTTGTTGAACGCGGCGCCGCCCAGCGGGCCTTCGATCATGATGTCCAGCGGGGTGACGATGCGCTCGGGCTTGCCGTAGGGCACTTCCCAGGGCTGCTCGAAACCGGGGATGTTCAGGTTGGAGACGGTGAAGCCGACCAGGCCGGCCTTGGGCTTGGCGCCACGACCGGTCGCGCCTTCGTCGCGGATCTCGCCGCCGGAGCCGGTGGAGGCGCCGGGGAAGGGAGCGATGGCGGTCGGGTGGTTGTGGGTTTCCACCTTCATCAGGATGTGCACCGGCTCTTCGCTGGCGCCGTACTGGCGGGTCTCGGCGTTCGGGTAGAAGCGGCCGGCGACGTAGCCTTTCATGACCGCGGCGTTGTCCTTGTACGCGGACAGCACGCCCTCGCGGTGCATTTCATAGGTGTTCTTGATCATGCCGAACAGGCTCTTGTCCTGAGCCTGGCCGTCGATGTCCCAACTGGCGTTGAAGATCTTGTGGCGGCAGTGTTCGGAGTTGGCCTGGGCGAACATCATCAGCTCGACGTCGTGCGGATTGCGGCCCAGCTCGACGAAGCTCTTCACCAGGTAGTCGATCTCGTCTTCGGCCAGGGCCAGGCCCAGTTCGAGGTTGGCCTTCTCCAGCGCGGCGCGACCGCCGGCGAGAATGTCCACCACGGTCAGCGGCTTGGGCTGGGCGTGGCTGAACAGGGCGGAGGCTTGTTCCAGTTCATTGAGGACAAGCTGGGTCATGCGGTCGTGCAAGCGGGCAGCAACGGCTTGTGCGTCGGCCTCGCTGAGCTCGCCGGTGACGTAATAGGCAATGCCGCGCTCGATGCGCTCGATCTTCGCCAGGCCGCAGTTGCGGGCGATGTCCGAGGCCTTGCTCGACCAGGGCGAGATGGTGCCGAAGCGCGGGACAACCAGGAACAGGCGACCGGCAGGTTCCTGCACGGGAACGCTCGGACCGTATTTCAGCAGGCGCGCCAGGACCTGTTCTTCCTCGGCGTTGAGGGCTCCGGTGACCTCGGCGAAGTGCGCAAACTCGGCATACAGCCCGGTGACGGCGGGTACATGCTGGGTCAGCAGGTCGAGCAGTTTGCCGTGGCGGAAAGCGGAAAGGGCGGGAGCACCGCGCAGGATCAGCATTGTCGGAACAGCCTCTGGAGACGGGGAAGTGTGTGGGGCCGGACGGGCCAGCCCACAGAGGCCGTGCATTCTACCGTAAAGCGCAGCCCGGCGGCAGCTTTCAAGTGCCTTCCTCGCCACTGCTCCGGCGGAAATTGCCATTCATCTTCGAAGCCCTTCGAGCGGCGTAGGAAAAAGCCCAGCCCCGCGGCCTTCAGCGCGAAAAATGCCGACGAACGGCACGGCAACTAGCAGAGAAGCCTCGAGCTGTCGAGATATGGCGCACAACGGCCTTTGCGTATACTGCCCCGATGCTTGCCCTGACTGTGTCCCGTGTGCGCTGCACCGCCTGGATCTTGGCGACCTGTATCTTTCTGCTGCTTTCCGGCTGTAGCGAGGCGAAAGCCCCGACGGCCCTCGAGCGCGTGCAGAAGGACGGCGTGCTGCGCGTGATCACCCGCAACAGTCCGGCCACCTACTTCCAGGACCGCAACGGCGATACCGGCTTCGAGTACGAGCTGGCCAAGCGCTTCGCCGACAGCCTGGGCGTTCAGCTGCAGATCGAGACCGCCGACAATATCGACGACCTCTACGACCGCCTCGGCCGCGACGGCGGTCCGAACCTCGCTGCCGCCGGCCTGACGCCGGGCGGCGAGCGCGATGCCCAGGTGCGCTACTCGCACTCCTACCTCGACGTTACCCCGCAGGTCGTCTACCGCAATGGCGCGCAGCGCCCTACTCGCCCGGAAGACCTGGTGGGCAAGCGCATCGTTGTGTTGAAAGGCAGCAGCCATGCCGGGCAACTGGCCGAATTGAAGAAGCAGTTCCCGAAGCTGGAGTACCGCGAGTCGGACGCGGACGAGATGGTCGACCTGCTGCGCATGGTCGACGTCGGCGAGATCGACCTGACGCTGGTGGACTCCAACGAACTGGCGATGAACCAGGTGTACTTCCCCAACGTGCGCGTCGCCTTCGACCTCGGTGATGCCAGGGGCCTGGCCTGGGCGCTGCCGAGCGGCGATGACAACAGCCTGATCGAGAAGGTCAACGCCTTCCTCGACAAGGCCAGGCAGGACGGCCTGCTGCAGCGGCTGAAGGATCGCTACTACGGCCACGTGGATGTCCTGGGCTACGTCGGTGCCTACACCTTCGCCCAGCACCTGCAACAGCGCCTGCCCAAATACGAGCAGCACTTCCGCCAGAGCGGTACCAAGCTCGAGGCCGACTGGCGCCTGCTGGCCGCCATCGGCTACCAGGAATCCATGTGGCAACCCGACGCGACCTCCAAGACCGGGGTGCGCGGCCTGATGATGCTGACCAACCGCACCGCGCAGGCCATGGGCGTGGCCAACCGCCTGGACCCCAGGCAGAGCATCCAGGGCGGCAGCAAGTATTACGTGCAGATCAAGGACGAACTACCCGACAGCATCAAGGACCCGGACCGCATGTGGTTCGCCCTGGCCGCCTACAACATCGGCGGCGCGCACCTGGACGACGCGCGCAAGATGGCCGAGCAGGAAGGCCTGAACCCGAACAAGTGGCTCGACGTAAAGAAGATGCTGCCGCGCCTGTCGCAGAAGCAGTACTACCGCAAGACGCGCTACGGCTACGCGCGCGGCGGCGAGACCGTGCACTTCGTACAGAACGTACGCCGCTATTACGACATCCTCACCTGGGTGACCCAGCCGCAGATGGAAGGCGGCCAGCTCGCCGAAAGCGGCCTGCATCTGCCGGGCGTGAACAAGACCAAGCCCGAAGATGACGAGGGGCGGGATCAGAAGCTTTGAGGCAGTCCTTCAGAGCACCTCCTGCGTAGCCACGATTCCCCCGACGCTTCCCCTCTATCGCGAATCCCCACCGGTCGCGCCTACGCAAAGCCCGTGCCTCACTGCGACGCGGGTTTGCTGGTGATGGATTTCGCGGACAAGGTCCGCTCCTACGGGAAGTGGCGTGCCATGCGATTCGCGAGCAAGCTCGCTCCTACGAAGAGCCAATGCCCCGCCCGCCCCTGGCTTTGGCTTTGAAAGACTTCCAGCAAAACATCCGCGCACGCCGAATGGCCCCTTTCAGGAGGCCTCGTTGAATTGGAATTTCAGGGGTTGAGCGACATGGATGTCGCGAGAGCCGCGATGGGCCAGGGATGGCCCTTCGTGGGGGGACGCCTAGT
>NZ_JBGLYK010000187.1:0-11654 GCF_047304025.1 Pseudomonas sp. Pseusp97
TCCTTGAAGTAGTAGGTGGTGGCCGCCGAGGCCGGTGTGCCGCTGTCGGCCACCACCTACTACTTCAAGGACATCCAGGACCTGATCACCGACACCTTCGCGCTCTTCGTCGAACGCAGCGCCGAAGCCCTGTCGACCTTCTGGGCCAGCGTCGAGGGCGATCTCCAGGCCATGGCCGCCGGCCTGGCCCAGGACGATGCGCGGGCGCGCCGCGAGCTGACCGCCAATATCGTCGAGCTGGCGATCCAGTACGTGCGGGTCCAGCTCAACGAGCGGCGCGAGCATCTGCTCGCCGAGCAGGCCTTCCGCCAGGAAGCGCTGCTCAACCCGAGCCTCAGCGATCTGGCGCAGCGCCACCGGCAGATTCTCTCCCTGGGCGTCGTGCATTTCTTCGAAGTGCTCGGTTCAAAGCAGCCCGAGCAGGATGCCCGGGTGTTGACGGCCATCATCCTGCAGATGGAGTATCAGGGCCTGCTGGACGGGGCCGACCACCTGCAGATCGAGGAAATGCGTGCCATCCTTAGCCGCTATCTCGACCTGGTGATGGGCCTGTAGCCCCGGCTGCTGCATTCCAACCCCGCCATCCGGCGGGGTTTTCGTGTCGGAACTCCGGCGGCCTTTGCGCATCGCATGCAAAGGCATCCGGACCTAAGGAGGGCGTGATGAAAGTCTGGCGTGCACTGCTGCTGTTGAGCATCTGCCTGCTCAGTGGCTGCCTGGTGACGTTCAAGGACCCGATTCCGGCCAACGAGCCCGCGCCGGCTCACCTGCTGGGCCAGTGGTCGCGTGTGGACGAGTACGGCGAGGAGCAGTTCCTCGAGGTCACCCGTTCCGGCTCCAATCTCTACCGCGCCGTCAGCTATGTGGACAGCAAGGACAACACCGACAGCGTCGAGGACTTCGGCTTCACCGTCGCCCACCACGGCAAGCGCTGGTACCTCTCCGCCGGGCTGCCGAAAAGCATGGGCGGCAACTTCGCGCTGGCCGGCTTCGAGATCACCGACAAGGATGAACTGGTGATCTATAACCTCGATGTCGAGCACATCCTGCAGGACATGAAGGAAGGCGCGCTCAAGGGCGAGAAGGTCGACACCGAACAGGGTGCCGGCGCGCTGGTGAGCAGCCAGTTGCCCGAAGTGATCGCTTACCTCAACGATCCGGCCAATTCCGACGTGTTCGTCGAAGCGCTGCGCTTTTCGCGCGTGCCCCCGGGAGAAAAGCAATGACCCCACGGCGCAAGAAGTCCACGCCCAACGAATACCAGCAGATCATCCGTGGCCTGTCCGACCGCATCGTCGAGGCGCAGACGCCGATCCGCGTGCTCGACGCCATCAAGTGGGACGACGGCATCCGCGACGACTTCCTCAAGGGCCGCGGCAAGCACGCACCCAAGGTCGATCGCGCCTACTACGACGGCCGCCCGCTGTCCTTCGACAGCAGCGCGAAGAAGCAGGAATTCCAGAACATCGAGCGTGACATCACCCGCCACCTGGGGCAGTTCAACCCGGTCGGGCAGATCATGCGGCGCATGTGCAAGGAATACCGCATGGTCATCCGCATGCTCGAGGCGCGCGGCACCCAGGATTTCGGCCTTATCTCCCAGGAGCTCTACGGCTCGGCTTCCGACGCCTTCCACGCCGGCGACCCGACCCTGGCGGACCTGGGCCTGATGCTCTCGGACTACCTGAACAACATCGCCGACCGTGGCGACCTCAAGGACGAACCCAAGACCCTCACCGCCAGCGACGCGGTGAAGATGCTGCAGGAGCGCCTGAACCAGGTGTTCGACGGCAAGGAAGACACCATCCGCGTCTTCGAGTCCGACGGCATAGTCGCCGACGCCGCGGCCGGCGCCGACTACATCAAGGTGCGCGCCGACGCCATGTTCAACGAGCGCGACGTGCGCGCGCTGGAGGTGCACGAAGGCCTGGTGCACGTCGGCACCACGCTCAACGGCCTCAACCAGCCGATCTGCACCTTCCTCGCCAAGGGCCCGCCGTCCTCCACCGTGACCCAGGAGGGCCTGGCCATCCTGATGGAAGTGATCGCCTTCGCCTCCTACCCGACGCGCCTGCGCAAGCTCACCAACCGTACCCGCGCCATCCACATGGCCGAGGAGGGCGCGGACTTCCTCGAGGTGTTCCACTTCTACCGCGAGCAGAACTACAGCGTGGATAGCAGCTACCAGAACGCCAGCCGGGTCTTCCGTGGCTCGACGCCTGCAGGCTTGCCGTTCACCAAGGACCTGTCGTACCTCAAGGGCTTCATCCTGATCTACAACTACATCCAGCTCGCCGTGCGCAAGGGCAAGCTGGAACAGATCCCGCTGCTGTTCTGCGGCAAGGCCACCCTGGAAGACATGCGTACCCTGCGCCAACTGGTGGACGAGGGCCTGGTGGTGCCGCCCAAGTACCTGCCGCCGCAATTCCGCGACCTCAACGCGCTGTCGGCCTGGATGTGCTTCTCCAACTTCCTCAACCACCTGAGCCTCGACCGCATCGAGGCGGACTACGCCAATATCCTCTAATTACCTGTGCGGGATGGACCTCGGCCGTAGGATGGCGTGGAGCGAAGCGATACCCATCGCTATTCCGGCGCTGCAGGCTGATGGGTATCGCAAGCTCCACCCATCCTACGTAAGGCGTTTCCTTGCAATCAGGGCGCGACGTATGCAATGGATGAACTCATGCTGAACCGCTGTTTCCGCGCTGTTGCCGTCTCGCTGCTGCTAGCACTCAGCGGCTGCAGTTCTCTGCTGTTCTACCCCAGCGACGACGTCGCCATCACCCCGGCCCGCGCCAAGCTCGACTACCGCGACGTCACCCTGACCACCGCCGACGGCGTGAAGCTCGCCGGCTGGTGGTTGCCGGCGAAGGCGGGCGTGCCGGTGAAGGGCACCGTGCTGCACCTGCACGGCAACGGCGGCAACATGGCCTGGCACCTGGGCGGCGCCTATTGGCTGCCGGAGCAGGGCTACCAGGTGCTGATGCTGGATTATCGTGGCTATGGGCATTCCGAGGGTTCGCCGAGCCTGCCGGCGATCTACCAGGACATCGACGCCGCCTTCGCCTGGCTGGACAAGGCGCCGGAGGTGCAGGGCAAGCCGGTGATCCTGCTCGGCCAGAGCCTGGGCGGCGCCATGGCCGTGCATTACCTGGGCCTGCACCCGCAGCGGCAGAAGCAGTTGCACGCGGTGGTGCTCGACGGCGTGCCCGCCAGCTACCGCGACGTGGCGCAATACACCCTGAACACCAGTTGGCTGACCTGGCCGCTGCAGGTGCCGCTGTCCTGGCTGGTGCCCGATGGCGACAGCGCGATCCGCTCCGTGCCGCGACTTTCTGGCGCACCCGTGCTGTTCTTCCACAGCATCGACGATACCATTGTGCCCCTGGACAACGGCCTGAGCCTGTACAAGGCCGCGCCGCCGCCGAAGGTCTTGCAGCTGACGCGCGGCAACCATGTGGAAACTTTCGGCGAACCCGTGTGGCGCGAAGTGATGCTGCGCTTCCTCGATGATCCGCAGCACTTCACCGGATTGCGCCGGCTGGCCGAAGTCCCGAACTCCTCCTCTGCGGTTAAGCCAGAGGAATCGCAGGCCGACCCGAAACAACAAGGCAACCCATGAACGACCGCAACCCGATTTCCTACATCCTCACCGTCATCGCCACCATCTTCGTCTCGGTCGGCACGCTCTGGTACTACGGCTACCTGCACTTCGCCAAGCCCGAGGATGCGCTGGAGCTGACCCAGTTCACCATGCTCAAGAGCATCCCTGGCCAGGACACCAAGCTCGCGCTGGACCCGGCCGACCAGCAGGCGCAGTGCATTGACGGCGTGCTGGTGATGTTCGACATGACCCAGAAGGGCCTGACCGGCGTGCTGGTCGACGGCCGCAAGCGTGCCGTGCGCTGCCTGGGCGAAGAGACTCCGCAGGAAGTCAAATGACGGCCTGAGCTGCCGTCGCTGATAGAGGGAGGAAGCGTCATGCATCAGCCCGCGATCCGCGTCTGGCAGGGCGACATTACCCGTCTCGACGTCGATGCCATCGTCAACGCCGCCAACAGCTCGCTGCTGGGCGGTGGTGGCGTCGACGGCGCCATCCACCGGGCCGCCGGCCCGGATCTGGTCCATGCCTGCCGCCCACTGGGTGGCTGCAAGACCGGCCAGGCGAAGCTCACCCCCGGCTTTCGCCTGCCGGCGCGCTTCGTCATCCATACCGTGGGGCCGGTCTGGCGCGGCGGTGAGCACGGCGAGCCGGAACTGCTCGCCCAGTGCTATCGGAACAGCCTGCAACTGGCCGAGGACAAGGGGCTCGCCAGCATCGCCTTTCCCGCCATCAGCACCGGCATCTACGGCTATCCCGCCGACGCGGCAGCGCAGATCGCCGTGGATGAGTTGCGCCGTCCTCGCGGGGATGGGAGTTCATTGAAGGAAGTAGTGCTGGTGGCTTTCTCGGCGGAAATGGCGGAGCTGTATCGGCGGTTGCTCGCCTGATCGCTGGGCTGCTCCTGGCTTCTCGTAGGAGCGAGCTTGCTCGCGAAGCGTGGTCCCCCTCTGGAGTCGCCGGAATCCCCTCTCCCTAACCCTCTCCCTGAAGGGAGAGGGGACCGTAAGGTGCAGGTTGAAGCCAACGTGTCAGCCGGCACGAGCGGCTCCCTCTCCCTTCAGGGAGAGGGCGGGGGAGAGGGCGGGCCCCCGGCTCGATATTTCAGGACCGTAGGATGGGTATCGCTGCGCTCCACGCCATCCTACGAGAGCGCTCTATCCCGATGGCTCAATTGGCGCTGCTCACCGAGGAACGCGGCTGCACCGGATTGGCGTCGTTGGAGATGGTGACCTCGACGCGACGGTTCATGGCGCGGCCGGACTGGGTCGCGTTGCTCGACACCGGGTACTCCTTGCCATAGCCACGGGTAGTGACCCGCTCCGGCGCAACGCCCTGGCTCAGCAGCGCCATGCGCACGGCATCGGCGCGGCGTTCGGACAGGCTCTGGTTATACGAAGCCGAGCCACTGCTGTCGGTGTAGCCCTCGATGATCACCTTGCGCTCCGGGTTCTGCTGCAGGAAGCCGGCGAGGTTCTGCACATTACCCATGGCGCCGGGCTTGAGTTCCGCGCGGTCGAGGTCGAACAGCACATCGCCGAAGGACACCATGGTCCCGCGCGAAGTCTGCTTGGCGTTCAGCTCGCCCTTGAGCTTGTTCAGCTGCGCGGTACGGGCATCCAGACGCGCCTGGGCACGCTGGGCGGAGGTGTTCTTCAACTGATCTTCCGCGTCGCGCAGGGCCACCGTCTGGTTGGCCAGTTCGATGCGCTGCTGGGTGAGGTAGGCCAGCTGGTCCACTTCCTTCTGGTCGGCGCCGTCGCGGTAGGCCTTGTCGGCCTTGGCCAGCCAGTCGCCGGCATCCTTGGTTTCCAGCGCGGCCTGCTGGGTGGCCTGGGGTTGCGCTTGCAGGGCCTGGAAGTCGCCACGGGCTTTTTCCAGGTTCGCGTTGGGCGGCGTGGAGCAGGCGGCCAGAGCCAGGGCGAGGGTCGAAACAGCGGGCAGTACGATGAACTTTTTCATGTCGAATTCCTTATATGACCGGGCGTTGGGGCGGGATCACTGGGCCTGCTGCAGGCCTTCCTGACGCAACTCCATCACGCCCTGCTGGGCGTCCTTCACCGCGTTCTGGGCCTTCACGGCCTGGGATTTGCGCTCGGCCACGCGAGCATCCCACTCGGCCTGCTGAGCCAGTTTCCTGGCCTGGTCGTATTCCTTGTCGTTCAGGGCAATGCGTGCCTGGGCAAGCTTGTCCTGGGCGTTCTTGGTTTCCACCGGGGCGTATTCCGGGCCGCCATTGCTGACGGCGGCGTTCACCGCCGATTCGGTGACGGCCATCTGCTCGCTGGGCGGGTTGCCGGCGCAGCCGGCCAGCAGCACGGCGCTGCCCACGGCGAGCAGCCCCAGTCGCCAGCGGCGCAGCGAGATGGAGGTGGAAAGAGCAGGGACGGTTCGAGCGCTTTGAGATTTCAGTTCCATTGGGTGAATCCTCTGACGTTTGGTAAGGGTTCCCTCGGCGTTTCGAGTGCCGGCGGATGCGGGCCGCTCTCCGGCGCGGTTCTGCGCCATCGATAGCGGGCATCTGTTTAGGGGACTAAGTGTTTTGCCAGGGGGTTCAAAAAAAATGCCCGCCGTGATGGCGGGCATTTTCAGCGAGCGGCGTCGATCAGCCGCGATGACGCAACAATCGCAGGCCGTTGAACACTACCAGCAGGCTGGCGCCCATGTCGGCGAAGACCGCCATCCACAGGGTGCCTTCGCCGGCCAGGGTCAGGGTCAGGAACACCGCCTTGATACCCAGCGCCAGCGCGATGTTCTGGATCAGCACGCGGTGGGTCTGGCGCGACAGGCGAATGAAGGACGGCAGCTTGCGCAGGTCGTCGTCCATCAGCGCCACGCCGGCGGTCTCGATGGCGGTATCGGTGCCCGCCGCGCCCATGGCGAAGCCGATATCGGCGCGGGCGAGGGCAGGGGCGTCGTTGATACCGTCGCCGACCATGCCAACGCGCTTGCCGCCTTGCTGACGCTGCTTCACCTCGCTCAGCTTGTCTTCGGGCAGCAGGTTGCCCAGGGCGACGTCGATGCCGACCTGCGCGCCGATGGCATTGGCGGTGTGCGGGTTGTCGCCGGTCAGCATCAGCGTCTTCACGCCCAGTTCGTGCAACTGAGCAACCGCTTCACGGCTGGTCTGCTTGACCCCGTCCGCCACGGCAAACAGCGCCAGCGGGCCTTCGGCATCGAGCAGCACGATTACCGTCTTGCCCTGTTGCTCGAGGGCGTCCAGGCGGGCTTCCAGTTCCTTCGAGCACAGCTCCAGCTCCTCCACCAGGCGATGATTGCCCAGGTGATAGGTGCGGCCGTCGATCTCGCCTTTCACGCCTCGGCCGGGCAGGGCGGTCAGCTCGCCGACGCTGTACAGCGCCACGTTGTCGGCCTCGGCGGCCTGGGCCACGGCCTGCGACACCGGGTGATCCGAGCGCGCGGCAAGGCTGGCGGCCAGGGCGCGCACGTCGCCAGCGGCGGTGTCCCGCAACGCAGTGAAGTCGGTCTGGCGCGGGCGGCCCTCGGTCAGGGTGCCGGTCTTGTCCAGGGCGATCCATTCCAGCGAGCGGCCCATCTCCAGGAACACTCCGCCCTTGATCAGGATGCCCAGGCGCGCCGCCGCCGACAGGCCGCTGACGATGGTCACCGGGGTGGAAATCACCAGTGCGCAGGGGCAGGCGATCACCAGCAGCACCAGCGCGCGGTACACCCAGTCCAGCCAGGCGCCGCCGAAGAACAGCGGCGGCAGCAGCGCGGTGGCAATGGCGATGAGGAACACCGCCGGGGTGTAGATACGCGAGAACTGGTCGACGAAGCGCTGGGTCGGCGCGCGCGAGCCCTGGGCTTCTTCCACGGCGTGGATGATCCGCGCCAGGGTGCTGTCATCCGCCACTCGGGTGACGCGGTACTCCAGCGCGCTTTCGCCATTGATGGTGCCGGCGAACAAGGTGTCGCCGACCTGCTTCTCCACCGGCAGGCTCTCGCCGGTGATAGGCGCCTGGTTGACGCTCGAGCGGCCGTCGAGCACCTCGCCATCCAGGGCGATGCGCTCACCGGGGCGAGCACGAACCCGGGCTCCGAGGGCGACGGATTTGGCGGAGACCTCCTGCCACTGCCCGTCCACCTGCACCGTGGCCTGTTCCGGCGCCAGTTGCAGCAGGCCGCGAATGGCATTGCGCGCGCGGTCCAGCGACTTGGCCTCGATCAGCTCGGCGATGGCGAATAGCACCGCCACCATGGCCGCTTCCGGCCACTGGCCGATCAGCATGGCGCCGGTCACGGCGATGCTCATCAGCGCGTTGATGTTGAGGTTGCGGTTCTTCAGGGCGATCCAGCCCTTGCGGTAGGTCGGCAGGCCCGCGCCAAGAATCGCGGCGATGGCCAGCGCCGCCACCAGCCAGTGCGGGCCGATGGCGAACCACTCGAAGAACTCCGCGCCCGCTGCGGCGACACCGGCCAGCGCCAGCGGCCACCAGGGCTTCTGCTGGGCGGGCTGGGAGGAGGTGGGGGCGTTGTCGTCCACTGGCTCGGCCTGCATCCCCAGGGAAGCCACCAGCTTCTGCAGCGGCTCGATGCTGTCGAAGCGATGCTGCACGCGCAGCAGACGCTGCATCAGGTTGAAATCCAGGTCTTCCACGGCGGACACGCGGCCCAGCGCGTCGCGCAGCAAGCGTTCCTCGGTGGGGCAGTCCATGGCTTCGATGCGCAGGCTGGACCAGCGCAACTCGCCGCTGGCCGAACCGGCCGCGGCAGTGGCGGCGCTTTCGGCCAGGGCGCTGCGATCCTCGCCGTGATCGTGATCGTGATCGTGATCGTGATCATGGTCGTGCGAATGCGCGGCAGGTCCGGCGGACGGGGCACGCAGCAGCGCGCCCTTGTCGCAGCCGCAGCAGCCGGCGGCATCGTGTTCGCGGTGCTCTTCCTGAAGAGGGACAGGGCCGCGAATGGTCGGCCCCTGGCGATTGGCAGTCATGTCGTCCGTTCCTGTTTGACGAGTTGCTGGTGATTGCACACCCTGTAGCAACTACAGAGTCAAGCATCCTTGGCGAGGAGTCTCGAATGAAGATCGGTGAACTGGCGAAACTGACCGGCTGCCCGGTGGAAACCATCCGCTACTACGAGCGCGAAGGCCTGCTGCCCGCGCCGTCGCGCAGCGAAGGCAACTACCGACAGTACGATGCCAGCCACGTCGAGCGGCTGTCGTTCATCCGCCATTGCCGTTCGCTGGACATGACACAGGAGGAAATCCGCATCCTCCTCGGCCTGCGCGACCGCCCCGAATCCGATTGCGGCACCGCCAACCGGCTGATCGACGAGCACCTGCACCACGTCGAGGTGCGCATCGCCGAACTGCAGTCACTCAGCCAGCAACTGCGCGACCTGCGCGCGCAATGCCAGGGCGAGGGCAGCAGCGAGGATTGCGGCATCCTGCGCGAGCTGGAGCAGCCGGCGGAGCCTTCGGTGGTCCCGGAAGCCTGCGCCGGGGCAGGGCACCTGCATGTGCCAGGCGTGCATGGCCGGCATTGAGTGCTTTTTCGTAGGAGCGAGCTTGCTCGCGAACCCGCTCGGCGCCGGATCTGCCGGTAAATCTGTTCGCGAGCAAGCTCGCTCCTACAGGTAATGCAAACGCCCGGAATCCCTGCTTGGCATTGACGGCTTTTTGTAGGAGCGAGCTTGCTCGCGAACCCGCCCGGCGCCGGAGCTGCCAGTAAATCGGTTCGCGAACAAGCTCGCTCCTACCGTAAAACGAAGCGCCCCGGCGTGTGCATTCAGGAATGCTCCGCCTCCGTCAGCTCATGCAGGTACTTGCGCGACAGCGCCAGGAAGCGCGGAGTAGGGCCGACGTCCTCGTAGATCGGGTCGCCCTGTTCGTCCTGCGCCACCACCTTGGTCCCCTGCACGTAGGGGAAGCTCGCCTCCAGTTCCTCCAGCGCTGCGTTGACCAGTTCCCCCAGCAGGTCCTCGACGCTGCGCTTGGGGTACATGTCGTGCAGCGCGGCCAGACGCGCGGCGGTCTCGATGTCCAGCGGGATGCTGTACTGGTGGTTGGTCATGCGCCCCCTGGCGTTCTTTTCCCAATGGCGTACCAGCTCGCGGATTTTCATGTTCACCTCTAGGGTCGTTACGTGGCGGTCGGCCCTCGTGAGGCCGCCGCAGGTTTTCCCGTCGATGGGGATAACTTTCAGCCTAGACGTTGTCCGAGCAGGATTGCGGGCGTTCGTCGCGCCCTTGCCAGCCAGCGCACTGGGCGGCACTGTGAAGCGCCAAGCGACGCCTTTTTCAATCAAGGACTCTCACTCCAAGGAGACCGTGATGCCGGATATCGACGCGCGCCTGCGCGAGGACGTTCACCTGCTCGGCGAGCTGCTCGGGCGGACCATCCGCGCCCAGTACGGGCAGGGCTTCCTCGACAAGATCGAACTGATCCGCACCGGCGCCAAGGCCGCCCGCCGCGGCTCTGCCGAAGGTGCAAAACAGCTCACCGCGACCCTCGATGGCCTGGGCGAGGACGAACTGCTGCCGGTGGCGCGGGCCTTCAACCAGTTCCTCAATCTCGCCAACATCGCCGAGCAGTACCACCGCATCCGCCGGCGCACGCCCAAGGAGCCGGAGCCCTTCGAGAACCGCGTGCTGGCCGAACTGCTGGGCCGCCTGCGCAAGTCCGGCCTGGGCGCCGAGGGCCTGGCACGGCAGGTAGCGGAGCTGGAGATCGAGCTGGTGCTCACTGCGCATCCGACCGAAGTGGCGCGCCGCACGCTGATCCAGAAGTACGACGCCATCGCCGCGCAACTGGCTGTGGGGGACCACTCCGACCTGTTGCCCGAGGAGCGCCAGGCGGTGCAGGAAAAGCTCCAGCGCCTGATCGCCGAGGCCTGGCACACCGACGAGATCCGTCGCACCCGGCCGACTCCGGTGGACGAGGCGAAATGGGGCTTCGCGGTGATCGAGCACTCCCTCTGGCATGCGCTGCCGGCCTTCCTCCGTCACGTCGACCGCACCCTGCAGGAAACCCTTGGCGAGCGCCTGCCGCTGGAGGCCGCGCCGATCCGCTTCGCCTCCTGGATGGGCGGCGACCGCGACGGCAACCCCAATGTCACCGCGGCGATCACCCGCGAGGTCCTGCTGCTGGCGCGCTGGATGGCCGCCGACCTGTATCTGCGCGACGTTGATAGCTTGGCCGCCGAGCTATCCATGCAGCAGGCCAGCGACGAGCTGCGCGGCGAAGTCGGCGACCTCGCCGAGCCTTACCGCGCGCTGCTCAAGCAATTGCGCGAACGCCTGCGCGCGACTCGAGCCTGGGCAGAGCGCGCCATCCATACCGGCGAGGAACCGGGCGCGGAAGTGCTGCAGGACAACCGCGAACTGCTGGAGCCGCTGCAGCTCTGCTATCGCTCGCTGCAAGCGTGCGGCATGGGCGTGATCGCCGATGGCGACCTGCTCGACACCCTGCGCCGCGCGGCCACCTTCGGACTGTTCCTGGCGCGGCTGGATGTGCGCCAGGACTCCACGCGCCACGCCAGGGCGATGGGCGAGATCACCGAGTACCTGGGCCTGGGCAACTACGCCGAGTGGGATGAAGGCGTGCGGCAGGAATTCCTCCTGGAAGAACTCGCCAGCCGCCGTCCGCTGCTGCCGGCCAATTACCAGGCCTCGCCGGAAACTGCCGAAGTCCTCGCCACCTGCCGCGTGGTGGCGCAGGCGCCAGCGGCCTCGCTGGGCTCCTACGTCATCTCCATGGCCGGTCAGCCCTCCGATGTGCTCGCCGTCCAGCTGCTGCTCAAGGAATGCGGGCTGCAGCGGCCGATGCGCGTGGTGCCGCTGTTCGAGACGCTGGACGACCTGGACAACGCCGGACCCTGCATCGACCGCCTGCTCAGTCTCGACAGCTACCGCACCGGGCTGGCCGGGCCGCAGGAGGTGATGATCGGCTACTCCGACTCGGCCAAGGACGCCGGCACCCTCGCCGCCGCCTGGGCGCAGTACCGCGCGCAGGAAGCGCTGGTGGACATCTGCCGCAACCATGGCGTCGAGCTGCTGCTGTTCCATGGCCGCGGCGGCACCGTCGGCC
>NZ_JBGLYK010000188.1:0-11651 GCF_047304025.1 Pseudomonas sp. Pseusp97
GAGCCGCCCTGCCCGTTGGCGGTGGGCGATCTCGTGCGTTTCGTGCCCATCGATGAGGAGACTTATCGCGCGGCCGGCGTGCAGGTCGATCACCTGGGTGGCAGTGAGCCCGCACAGCCGGGCGACTTCGCTGAGGTCTTCGCCGGCGTAGCACACGGCGATTTCATGCAGGCGCCCGGCGTCGTTCGCCACGGCGTCGCCGGGCCAATCCGTCAGCGCGGCCTGCACGCGCTCGTGCAGTTGCGGCAGATCGATGCGCAGCAGGTCGTAGTGCAGCAGCAACGTGGTCCAGCCGGGCACGCAATCCGTCAGCGCCACGCCCAGCTCGGTGCGCAAGTGCTCGGCCAGCCGGGCGATGCGCAGCGGCAGCGCGTCGTCGGGCTGCTCGGCAAGAGTGATCAGCAGCGCGGTGGCGCCGAAGGCTTCGATGCGGATCATGCCTGGTCCAGCAGGCCACGCAGGCGCCGCAGCACCGCCAGGGATTCGGGGTTGTCACCATGCACGCAGAGGCTGTCGGCGCGCAGCCGCAGCGGGTTGCCGTCGATGTCCGGGAAGGGCTCGCCGCGGGCGATGGCCAGGGCCTGGTCGAGGATGCGCTGGGGGTCGTGATGCACGGCGTTGGCCAGCCGGCGCGGGGCGAGCTGGCCGTCGGGCAGGTAGGCGCGGTCGGCGAAGGCTTCGAACATCAGCGGCACATCGGCCACATCCGCCAATTGCAGCTCGCGGCTGTTATCGGCCAGGGCCAGCACCATCAACGGCAGGCGCTTGCGGAAGGCGGCGCAGGCGTCGAGCACGGCGCAGAGCAGCGCGTCATCGCGCACCAGGTCGTTGTACAGCGCGCCGTGGGGCTTCACGTAGGCGACCTGGGTGCCGGCCGCCCGGCAGAAGGCATCCAGCGCGCCGATCTGGTAGAGCACCAGGGCGTGGACTTCCTCGGGCGAGCAGCTCATGTGCCGGCGGCCGAAGCCGGCCAGATCCGGGTAGGCCGGGTGCGCGCCGATACTGACGCCTTGCTCCACCGCCAGGCGAACGGTGCGCTGCATGGTCAGCGGGTCGCCCGCATGGTAGCCACAGGCGAGGTTGGCCTGGTCGATCAATGGCATGGCGTGGGCGTCGTCGCCCATGCGCCAGGCGCCGAAGCTCTCGCCCATATCGCAGTTGAGCAGGATTCGCGGGGTGCGCTCGGTCATCGGTCTCGCCATCCTTCGATATTTCCCACAGGGTAAAGCAGCAAATGGCCTTTGGCCTTCGGAGAATACTCAGTCACGTTCAGGAGGAGTACCATTCCCGATCTAGACCCGCGGAAACTCCCCCGAATGATCAAAGCCGCCATTCTGGCCGCCTTCGGCCTGAGCATCGTCTATGTCCACTTGCGTGGGCGGGTGCGCCACAAGTTCACGCGCCAGCTGAGCGACCATTCCAGCTTCCTGGCGCCGATCAACTGCCTGATGTACCTGTTCTCCCGGGTGCCGAGCCGGCCGTATTTGCCCACCGAAGAATTTCCCGAGATGCGCCTGCTCAGCGACAACTGGGAAACCATCCGCAGCGAAGCCCTGCACCTGCGCGACGCCGGCAGCATCAAGCGCTCCGACCAGCTCAACGACGTGGGTTTCAACTCGTTCTTCAAGACCGGCTGGAAGCGCTTCTACCTGAAATGGTACGACGACAGCCATCCCTCCGCCGACGCCCTGTGCCCGAAGACCACCGAGCTGCTGCGGCAGATTCCGTCGGTGAAGGCGGCGATGTTCGCCGAGCTGCCACCGGGCTCGCGCCTGGTGCGCCACCGCGACCCCTACGCCGGTTCGCTGCGCTATCACCTGGGCCTGCTGACGCCGAACGATCCGGGCTGCTTCATCGAGGTGGACGGCGAGCGCTACCACTGGCGCGACGGTGAGGCGGTGGTGTTCGACGAGACCTATATCCACTACGCCGAGAACACCACGGACCACGACCGGGTGATCCTCTTCTGCGATATCGAGCGGCCGCTGAAATATGGCTGGGTGACGGCGTTCAACCGCTGGTTCAGCCGCAACGTGATGGCCGCGGCGGCCTCGCCCAACGACGCGGGGGACAAGACCGGCGGCATCAACCGCGCCTTCGCCTCTCTGTACAGGATCCGCCTGCAGGGCAAGGCGCTGAAGAAGCGCAACCGCAAGCTGTATTACCTGCAGAAGTGGGGTTTCTTCGCGACAGTGCTGGCGTTGTTCCTGTGGATATGAACCGCCTTTGAATCTGAGCCGCGCCTGAAAACAGAAAGGCCTCCGCATTCGCGGGGGCCTTTCTGTTTGCGGTGCTCCGAGAAGAATCGCCAGCGGAGCGCAGCGCCTCCCTGTAGGAGCGAGCTTGCTCGCGATCCCGCCCAGCGTCGGAGCCGCTCGGAAATCCGTTCGCGAGCAAGCTCGCTCCTACGAAAAGCAGACGCTGCCCAGCTCCGCGCCGCGTAGGAGCGGACTCCGTCCGCGAATTGCCACCGCCACACCGGCCTTGCCGGCTGGCCACCACCGCCTCAGATGGCACCCTGCCGAAGTGCCTACCGACCAGCGACGTTTACGCCGCGCCGGATTCGCGGACAAGGTCCGCTCCTACAGATCCAGATCAGGCCTGCGGCTTGGGCGGAACGTGGGGAACCCGTTCGCGAGCAAGCTCGCTCCTACGAAAAGCAGACGCTGCCCAGCACCGCGCTGCGTGGGAGCGGACTTCGGCCGCGATCGGCTACACCCAACGCCCGGTCAATACACGTCGCGCCGGTAGCGGCCGCTCTCCAGCAGCGTCTCGACCTCGGCATCGCCGAGTATCTCGCGCAGGGTGCGGTCGACGCCCTCGGCCATACCTTGCAGGCTGCCGCAGACGTAGATGGCCGCGCCGTCGTCGAGCCACTGCGCGAGGACTTCGCCGCTGGCGCGCAGGCGGTCCTGCACGTAGACCTTCTCGGCCTGGTCGCGGGAGAAGGCAACGTCCAGGCGCTGCAGTTCGCCGCGCGCCAGCAGGCCTTCGAGTTCCTCGCGACAGTAGAAGTCATGGGCGATGTTGCGCTCGCCGAACAGCAGCCAGTTGCGCGAACGTCCCTCGGCCACGCTCGCCTGCAGCAGCGCGCGCAGGCCGGCGATGCCGGTGCCGTTGCCGATCAGGACCAGCGGGCGGTCGTCCTCAGGAAGGTGGAAACTGCGGTTGCGCCGCAGCCGCAGCAGCAGGCTGCCGCCTTCGGGCAGGTACTCGGTCAGCCAACCGGAGCAGATGCCCAGCGAGCCGTCGGCGTGTTGTTCCTGGCGGACGATCAACTCCAGGGCGCCATGACTGCGCAGCGAGGCGATGGAGTACTGGCGCACCGAGAGTCTGATCAGCGCATCAACCACCGCCTGGCCATGCTGGCCGACCAGGTGTTCCAGGTTGCTGGGCAGCAGGCAGCCGGCCAGGGCGTCCTTGAGCGGCATGGCCAGGCCATCCACCTGCACCCTGGCGGCGCCGTCCAGGCCGAGGCGGTCGAGCCATCGGGCGACGAGGAAGTCCGGCTGGCGCGGAACGATTTCCACCAGGTCGCCGGCGGCCCAGTCGATCTGCGAATCGCTGGGCGCAGAGAGACGCAACAGCCAGGTGGATTCGCCCTGGCTGCCAGGATTGAGGTGCTCGCGACCGCTCAGCGTCCAGACCTCGAACGCCGGCGCAGTGAAGGCCGATTGCGGTGCGGCGCCGGAAAGTTCGGCCAGGCGGAGCTGCCAGTCGTGCAGCGCGGCAGCATCGCCGTTGTCCACTTCGACGCCGTCGAACAGCGGGCGCGCGCCCTGCCCTTGCAGCCAGCCCTGCATGCGCCGGGCGAAGCCGCAGAAGTGTTCGTACTGGCGGTCGCCCAGGGCGAGGATGGCGAAGCGCAGGTCATGGAGTCCCACGGCCTGGCCAAGCACCTGGCGCTCGAAGCCGCGGGCGCTGTCCGGCGCTTCGCCTTCGCCGAAGGTGCTGACCACGAACAGTGCGTTGCGGGTTTGCTCCAGCTGCGCACGATCCAGCTTGCCCAGCGGTTCGACACGCACCGGCAAGCCGGCGGCCTGCAGCTGGCCGGCACTCTGCCAGGCCAGTTGCTCGGCGAAGCCGCTCTGGCTGGCGTAGCCCACCAGCCAGGAATCGGCGCCAACGCCGCTGCCAGCCAGTTCGCCACGGGCAGCCTGGGCCGCGCGCTTCTTGCGGCGGCGGTCGAGGTAGAGCAGCCAGCCGGTGATGAAGAACAGCGGCATGGCGAGGCTCGCGAGCATCATCAGGATGCGCCCGGTGAGGCCGAAATAGCTGCCCACATGCAGGGCATAGACGCTGGTGAGCAGTTGCTTGCCGGTGCTGCTGTCGTTGTAGCGGCGATCCTTGAGCAGCTTGCCGCTGGCCGGGTCGATGGTCATCTCGTTGAAGGCGCGCTCGTGGGCGGCGTCGTCGAGGAGGTAGAACACGGTGGCCGGCTGGCCCTTCACCGGGGGCAGCCGCAGGTTGTAGGCGGTCATGGCGGCGCCGCCGGTCTGCTGGATGGTGTTCCAGATGGCGGTGGCGTCCACCACTGGCGGCGGGCCTTCGGGGGCCGCGCCGCGTTTGCCGCCGCGCTGGCCGCCCTTGGCCTGGCCGGCCGGGGCATCGTCGAGCAGCTTGAACAGGCCGTTGCGGTACCACTCGTAGGACCAGTACAGGCCGGTCAGCGAGGCCAGGAGATAGAACACCAGGCACCAGGTGCCGGCCACGGCGTGCAGGTCCCAGTTGAAGGCGCGGCCCTTCTTGCGCCAGTCGAAGGTCAGCCAGGTGCGCCAGTTCAGGGCCTTGCGCGGCCAGCGCAGGTAGAGGCCGGAGAGGCAGAAGAAGACCAGGATAAGGGTGCAGGCGGCCGTGATGCGCTGGCCGACTTCGCCAGCGGCGAGGAAGCGGTGCAGTTGCATGATGAACATGAACGCGCCCTCACCCACCGGCGCAGGCAGGGCCTGGGCGGTGTAAGGGTCGACATAGCGCGATTCGCCACGGCGCTGGCCCGGCGGCGGGGTAAAGAACAGGCGCGCGGACTCCACGCCCTCGGTCCTGAGCCAGACGAAGGCGACCTTCTTGCCCGGCTCGGCGCTCTCCACCCGGCGGATCAGTTCGTCCATCGGCAGCACGGGCTCGGCGCGCTTTGCCACCACCAGGCTCTCGGGGTTGACGACGCGCAGGATCTCATCCTGGAACGACAGCATCGCGCCGGTGACACCCATCAGCGCCAGCACCAGACCTGCGCTGATACCGAACAGCCAATGCAACTGGAACAGGACTTTCTTCAACACCGCGGCTTCACCTTCGCAGACCCTCCACGCAGGGCGGGCATTTTAATGAGAATTGATCGCAAACGCAGCCAATTTAACAATCTTTACCCTGGCCTTACCTTCGGCTCAGGGCCGGACAAAGAAAAACCCCGGCCGAGGAGCATCGGCCGGGGCGGGTCGCCAGAAGTGCGCGACTTCAGAAGTGGAAGTTGGTGGACAGCAGGACGGTGCGGCCGGCTGCCTGCGACGCGTAGTGCGAGGCGTAGGCCTTGTCGAAGTACTTCTTGTCGAAGACGTTCTGCACGTTGAGCTGGAAGTCGACGTTCTTGCTCAGCTTGTAGGCAGCCATCGCGTCGTAGCGCCAGTAGTCCGGGACATACATGGTGTTGGCCACGTCGCCGTAAACCTTGTCGACGTAGAAGGTGCCGCCGCCGATGGTGGCGTTGGGCAGTACGTCGTAGGTGGTCCACAGGCTGAAGCTGTTCTCCGGGGTGTTGGGCATCTGGTTGCCGTCGTTGGACGGCGCGGTGGCGTTCACCGTACCGCTACGACCGGACCTGCCCGCCTTGACCAGCTCGCTGTCGAGGTAGCTGTAACCGGCGAAGACCTTCCACTTGTCGGTGATCCTGCCGCTGGCGGACAGCTCGATGCCGTCGACGCGGGACTGGCCGGCGTTGTCGTAGGTCTGGTTGGAGACCAGTACGCGGGCATTGTCCTTGTCGGTGCGGAAGATCGCTGCAGTCAACTCCAGGCGCTCGTCGAGGAAGTTCCACTTGGTGCCGATTTCGTAGTTGGTGGTTTCTTCAGGCTCCAGGTTGTTCTTCACCGCGAAGGTGTCGACCGAGTTGGAGGTGTCGCCGTTGTCCAGCATGCTGCCCGGCGGGGTCGCCGAGGTAGCGTAGGACGCGTAGATGCTGCCGTTGGGCGCCGGCTTGTAGACCACGCCGGCCTGCCAGTTCCAGAAGCTGGAGCTGTCCTCGAACTTGGTGGTGGGGCTCACGCCGTGGTTCTTCGCGGTGGTCTCGAAGCTGTCGAAACGCGCGCCGACGTTGACCTGCCATTGCTCGTTCAGATCGATGGTGTCGAAGCCGTAGATCGCCTTGGTGGTGGCGACGGTGTTCAGCGGCTTGTAGTTGCGGACGATGCTGCCGTTCCACGGATCGTGCGGGTTGGGGTTTTCCAGGCTGGTGCAGTTGTAGCCGCTGGGTGCGCCGACGATGGCCGGGCGGCACTTGTTGGCGCCTGCGCTGGAACCGGTGTTGGTGTTCACCGTGTAGCCGTCGCGCTTGCTGTCTTCGCGGGTGAACTCCAGGCCGGTGGTGAAGCTGTTCTTGAAGCCGGCCAGGTAGAACTCGCCGAACAGGTCGGTCTGGTTGGTCGCCGTGGTGGTGGTGCTGATGCGGTTGTTGTTGCGGCGCCAGACGGTCCCGTTGTTGATGTTGCCCTGGCTGTCGTCGGGCTGGGTCCAGATGTAATCCTGATGCGCGGTGCCGTAGCGCAGGGTGTTGCGCAGGCTCAGGGCATCGTTGAAGTCATGGTCGAAGGTGATGGTGCTGGTGTCGATGCGGCTCTTCTGGAAGTCGCGATCCTCAAGGCCGTAGTAGTTGTCGCGGTCGACGTTCACCGGCTTGTCGGGGTTGTGCTTGCTGCGGTCGGCGCTCTTGGCGTACGGGATGCCCGAGTCCGGCGTGTCGTCGCTTTCCAGGTGGTAGTGGCTGACGGTGACGCGGGTCGGGCCGTTGAGGCCGAAGGTCATCGACGGGGCGATACCCCAGCGGCTGGCATCCACCGCCTGGCGACCGGCGACGTTCTGGTCGTGGGTCATCAGGTTCAGGCGGAAGGCGGCATTGCCGTCGAGGAATTCCTGGTTGGTGTCGAGGGTGTAGCGGCGGGTCTGGTCGGAGCCGTAGGTGAAGCTGCCGTTGGTGAAGTTGCCGGCCTTGGCCTGTTTGCTGATCAGGTTCAGGCTGCCACCGGCCGAGCCGCGGCCGCCGAAGGCTGAGTTCGGGCCCTTGCTGACTTCGATCTGCTCGAGGTTGAAGACCTCGCGGGACTGCGCGCCGGTATCTCGGACGCCGTCGACGTAGGTGTCGCTCTGCGCGTCGAAGCCACGGATGAACGGACGGTCACCCGTCGGGTTGCCACCCTCGCCGGCGCCGAAGGTGATGCCCGGCACGGTGCGCAGCGCATCCTGCAGGGTCAGCGCGCCAGTGTCCTTGATCACCTGCTGCGGCACCACGGTCACCGAGCGCGGCGTATCGAGCAACGGTGCGGTGTACTTCTTCGACGCAGACTTCGCCACGTTGTAGGTCATCGGATCCTGCTGCTGTCCGACGACGGTATCGGCGTCCAGCGACAGCACGTCCTGACCGGACTTCTTCGGCGAAGCCTCGGCAGCGTGGGCCAGATGGGTGCCGGACATGGCGGTGATCGCCACGCCGACGGCGCTGACTAGAAGGCGCGGCTTGCTGCCGGCGAACTCGGTGGATTGACGCGACATCGAAACTCCCTCCCCAGGGGTCATGAAGGCCGCGCAATTTATTGCAATTGAGAATTTGTATCAATTCACATTCATTACCATACGCAGATGATTTACAACTTTTACACTTTCCCCCTGTCGGAAGCAGGGGTATGGCGGTTGTGGCGGGATGTTGCAAATCATTATCATTGGCAAATTATCCAAGCTGATGGAAACCGCACCATGCTGTTGCACATTCCCGGCGTCTTCACCCGTGACGAGGTGGCGCGCATCCGCGCCGCCCTGGAACAGGCCGAGTGGGCCGACGGCAAGGTCACCGCCGGCTACCAGTCGTCCCGCGCCAAGCACAACCTGCAACTGCCGCAGGATCATCCGCTGGCCCGCGAGATCGGCGAAGCCATGCTGCAGCGCCTGTGGAGCAACCCGTTGTTCCAGTCGGCCGCGCTGCCGAACAAGGTTTTCCCGCCGCTGTTCAACTGCTACACCGGCGGCGGCTCCTTCGACTTCCACATCGACAATGCCGTGCGCGACACCCAGGGCGGCCGCGAGCGGGTGCGCACCGACGTCTCCTCGACGCTGTTCTTCAGCGATCCGGAGGACTACGACGGCGGCGAACTGGTGATCCAGGACACTTATGGCACCCAGCAGGTCAAGCTGCCGGCCGGCGACCTGGTGCTCTACCCCGCCACCAGCCTGCACAAGGTCAACCCGGTGACCCGTGGCGCGCGCATCGCCTCGTTCTTCTGGACCCAGAGCCTGGTGCGCGAGGACAGCCAGCGCGCCCTGCTGTTCCAGATGGACCAGTCGATCCAGGCGCTGACCCGCGACGTACCGGACCATCCGGCGCTGATCGAGCTGACCGGCACCTACCACAACCTGCTGCGCCGTTGGGTGGACGTCTGAGCCGCCATGAGTTTCGTCCTGCGCCGCACCGAAGAAGTCAACGTCGAAGACCTGACCGGCCAGCTCGCCGATAACCCGAGGCAGACCGCTCGCCTGATCCTGGCCGGCGCCCGCAAAGGAGACATCAAAGCCCAGGCGCTGCTCGGACAGATCCTCCTCGACGGCCACGGCATCGAGCAGGATGTCGGCCTCGCCCTGACTTGGTTCGGCATCGCTGCCGAGCGCGGCCATGCGATGGCGCGCAACATGCTCGGGCGCTGCCTGGAGCATGGCTGGGGCTGCGCGAAAGACGAAGCCGGCGCCGCCCGGCATTACGCGATTGCCGCGCAGCAGAAGCTCGACTGGGCCATGTACAACCTCGCCAACCTGCTCTCCACCGGCCGCGGCGTGGCGCGCGACGACGCCCGCGCGCTGGCGCTGTACCAGAGCGCGGCGGCGCTGGGGCATGCCAAGTCGATGAATCTGGTCGGGCGCTTCCACGAGGACGGCCTGGCGGTGCCGCGCGACCTGGATACGGCGCACCAGTGGTACCGTCGGTCGGCCGAGGCCGGGGATTTCCGTGGGCAGTTCAGCCACGCCTCAGTGCTCGTCGAGCGCGGCGACCTGCCTGCCGCGCGCATCTGGCTGGAGCGCGCGCTGGAAGGCGGCAATCTCAATTTCCTGCGCGTCGCCCGCGACCAGTTGGCCGCTTCCATGCCGCCGAGCCTGCAGGAGGTGACCCTGGCCTATTTCCAACGCGCCGCCGAACTGGGCGACGACTCGGACCTGCAGCGTCTTGCCCAGCAGATGGGCGTTGCCTGACGCCCCTTGACGTAATTTTCACGCCCGCCCTGCTATCTTTGCCGGCTAACCTGGTTGCCGGAGCGTTCGGCAGCCGCCACGTAACGACGAGGCGCAAGTGTCGAACACCACATCCCCCGTAGCGCGCAAACGCGTGGACTGGGCCGCCCTGGGCTGGCTCCTGCTGTTCTTCTGGTACTTCTCCGGCGTCACCCAGGCGCTGATCCTGTTCAGCGGCACCACCGGTTTCGCCGGATTCCGTGACGCGTTCTTCCTCAGCAGCCTGTGGCTCGCTCCGCCGCTGCTGCTGCCGCGCTTCACCAAGGGCATCGCCGCCGTCATCGGCCTGGTGCTCTGGGGCGCCTCGCTGGTGGGCCTGAGCTACTTCGGCATCTACAAGCAGGAGTTCTCCCAGAGCGTCATCTTCGTGATGTTCGAATCGAACACTGCCGAGGCCGGCGAGTACTTCAGCCAGTACTTCAGCCTCTGGCTGTGCCTGGCATTGCTGGCCTACAGCGTCGTCGCCGTGGTGCTGTGGAAGCGCATCCGTCCCATCAGCATGCCCGCCTACGCCCGCGTGCCGCTGGCCGTGCTGCTGGTGGTGCTGAACCTGTTCTACCCCTTCTACAAGCAGATGGTCACCCAGGAGCGCACCTTCGCCCAGGCGCTGGAAAAGGTGCAGTCGCGCATGGAGCCGGCGGTACCGTGGCAACTGGTGGTCGGCTACGTCCAGTACCGCCAGCAGCTGGACAACATGCAGAAGCTGCTGCAGCAGAACGCCTCGCTGCCGCCCCTGCAGAACCTCAAGGACAGCAGCGGCGAAGCCCCGCGCACCCTGGTCCTGGTGCTGGGCGAATCCACCACTCGCCAGCACATGCACCTGTACGGCTACGGCCGCGATACCACGCCGAACCTCGACGCGCTCGCCGCCAGCGGCCAAGGCCTCACCGTGTTCCAGAACGTCGTCGCGCCGCGCCCCTACACCATCGAGGTGATGCAGCAGATCCTCACCTTCGGCGATGAGCAGAACCCGGACAAGTTCCTCACCGATCCGTCGCTGATCAACCTGATGAAACAGGCGGGCTACAAGACCTTCTGGATCACCAACCAGCAGACGATGACCAAGCGCAACACCATGCTCACCACCTTCTCCCAGCAGACGGACGAGCAGGCGTACCTGAACAACCAGCGCAACCAGAACGCCAGCCAGTACGACGGCGTGGTGCTGGACCCGTTCGAAAAGGCCCTGAAGGACCCGGCGCAGAAGAAGTTCATCGTGGTCCACCTGCTTGGCACGCACATGGACTACCGCTACCGCTATCCGGAAGAGTTCGCCTACTTCAAGGACCGCCAGGGCGCGCCCTCGGCGCTGTCGGATGACCAGGTGGAAACCTACAACTTCTACGACAACGCGGTGCGCTACAACGACTTCGTGGTGTCGAGCCTGATCAAGCGTTACTCGGCGGCCAACGCCAACGGCTTCATGCTCTACCTCTCCGATCACGGCGAAGAGGTCTACAGCTCGGGCAACCACGACCGCCTGGGCCGCAACGAAATGGACCCGACCCGGCCGATGTACACCATTCCGTTCATGGTCTGGACTTCGCCGAGCTGGCAGGCCGAGCACCCGCGCGACCTGCAGGCGGCGGCCAAGCGTTCCTACAGCAGCTCGCACCTGATCCACACCCTCTCCGACCTCGCCGGCCTGAGCTACGACCGTTACGAACCGGCCAAGAGCCTGGTGAACGCGCAGTTCGCCGCCGCCCCGCGCTGGATCGGCGACCCGTACAAGAAGGACGGCCTGCACGAGTTCGACAAGCTGCCGCAGGACAAGGCCGCACAGGAGCAGGAAATCGCCAAGGACGCCAAGGCGCCGACCACGGCCCAGGCGCCGGAGCAGACGAAACCCAAGGAGGGTTGAGTCTGCGGTGATGGCACGAAAAACGCCCCGCTATTGCGGGGCGTTTTTCATTCTGTCCCAACGGTATGCAGGACAGCATCGGTATCGCAAGGGGGAAGGCGGCAGAGTGCGGTTCGCGAGCAAGCTCGCTCCTACGAAAAGCATCAGCACCGTAGCTAGCTTTGCTTTGACTCTGAAGACTTCCAGAGAAACGTCAGCGCACTCCGACGGCCCCGTTCAGGAGGCCTCGTTGAAGCGCAGTTTCAGGGGTTGAGCGACATGGATGTCGCGAGAGCGCTGTCGGGCCAGGGATGGCCCGTCAGCGCGTGCC